>CACNSV010000024.1 GCA_902623195.1 uncultured Prochlorococcus sp.
ATCATTATTTTTGAAGTTACTCGGATCCCATATACCTGCAATTTGGAGATGAATACTATTTGAATCTTTATTCCTTGGGTAAACAACCCAGTAATATTGTTTTTCAAAATTAATAAATTTTTTTATTACGGGTAAAGCTTTTCCAAGAACTACTGCATCAATCTTAAGACCATTTGAATCTTCAATAAATCCTTTATTTAATAAATTATTTTCATGAGGTTTATACATTCCACAAACTATTCCTATAGCTCTAAACTGTTTATTATTTGAGACTTTTGGGATTGGGCTTTTGATCATTTAAAAATATTTAAAAAAATTTATCCATAGTTATGAATAATCACATTGATTTATCTTCTTTGATCATATCAAAAAATTTAATGGCATCATCAATTGCCTCTGAGGGTTTTGTTGCATCATTCATACTATTAGCTCTTCTGATCCTATCAACAATTTCGAAAGGATTATTAGGTAAATCAAAATTGTCTTCATCATCAAAATTCATAGTTCTATCTATTTCTATTTCATTTAATTTATAACTCTCTTGAGCAAAAGATTGATAGGTTAAGAAGAAATTAGAATATATGAATAAGCATATTAAATATACAAAGTTTTTAATTGTACTTTTTGATTGTTTCTTGTTTAAAGTCAAAACTATTTATATTAGAGTTTTTTTGCTAATTTGATTTTACATAACTTATCTCAAATTGTTAATAGCCTCTTGGAATGTAAATTCAATAAGGTCAAGATTATCGCAAGTTATAAAATGGCTTGAAGATAACCAGCCTGAGGTGCTTTGCCTTCAAGAGACAAAAGTATCAGACAAAGATTTTCCTTATAAAAATTTTGAGGATATTGGTTATGACGTCAACTTTTACGGACAAAAATCATATAATGGAGTAGCAGTGATTAGTAAAGAAAAAATTGAAGATGTTAGATATGGTTTTGCTGGAGAATTAAATAAATTAGAAATTTCTGAAGAGTTACATTTTCAAAAAAGGATATTAAGCGTCCTCATAAATGGAATTAGAATAATAAATGTTTATGTTCCAAATGGCTCATCACTTAACTCTAATAAATTCGACTATAAAGTTAATTGGCTAGCAATGCTTAATAAATATTTGGTTAAACAATCAAATAGAGAAGAACCAACATGTCTTCTTGGTGATTTTAATATCGCTTTAAATGATAATGATATTCATGCCCCAGATAAGTATAGAGGCAGCATCATGGCATCTGAAATTGAGCGTAAAATGTTAAGAAAAGTACTTGGTTCAAGATTTAAAGATTCATTTCGGGTGTTTGAAAAATTCTCTGGACATTGGAGTTGGTGGGATTACCGTAATAATTCATTTGAGCTGAATAAAGGTTGGCGTATAGACCACATTTATATAAGTAACAATCTTTTATCCAATTTAAAAAGCTCAGTAATTGAAAGGAGTCAAAGAGAAAATAATCAACCCAGCGATCATGCTCCAGTAATGATTAATTTAGATTTTCAGAAAAATTTAATTGAATTTGAAGAGGAAGATGATGACATATTTAATTTGTAGAAATAAAAAATTTAAAATTAAATTTCCTTAAGAACCCTTATTGAAATAGGAAATTTGAAGGAAAATTATAATTTACAACTTACTTTTCAATAAAATCAATTTACAATCCACTAAATCGCGAAGAAAATATCATAATGTAGAATTTCATACGAATTGACAAATTTCAATCTTATTTCTAATTTGGATCATGATACATCTTCACAAATTCTCTAAATTACTTATATCGTGACTGACATATTAAATATTTCTAAATCCAAAGAAATCTTTGCTACTGCTCAAGGCCTTATGCCGGGAGGAGTAAGCTCACCAGTTAGAGCTTTCAAATCAGTTAATGGTCAACCTATTGTTTTTGATAGAGTTAAAGGCCCATTTGCATGGGATATTGATGGTAATAGGTATATAGATTACATTGGCAGTTGGGGCCCCGCTATATGCGGGCACGCTCATCCCGAAGTAACAACAGCCTTACAAGAAGCAATTGAGAAAGGCACTAGTTTTGGTGCTCCATGTGTTCTCGAGAATAAACTTGCAGAAATGGTTATTGACGCTGTTCCTTCAGTAGAAATGGTAAGGTTCGTAAATAGCGGGACAGAGGCGTGTATGGCAGTCCTAAGGCTGATGAGAGCATTCACTGGTAGAGATAAGGTAATTAAATTTGATGGCTGTTATCATGGTCACGCAGATATGTTTTTGGTGAAAGCAGGATCTGGCGTAGCAACTCTTGGTCTCCCTGATTCTCCAGGGGTTCCCAGAACTACTACGGCCAATACTTTGACCGCTCCATATAATGATCTAGAAGCTGTTAAAAAATTATTTTCAGAAAATCCCGATGCAATTTCTGGTGTAATTTTAGAACCGATTGTTGGTAATGCAGGTTTTATTAAACCGGAGCCAGGATTTCTGGAAGGCTTAAGAGAATTAACTACAGAGAATGGTGCATTATTAGTATTTGATGAGGTTATGACTGGCTTCAGAATTAGTTATGGAGGAGCTCAAAAAAGATTTGGGGTAACTCCTGACTTAACTACTCTGGGGAAAGTTATTGGAGGAGGTTTACCCGTTGGTGCTTACGGAGGCAGGAAGGACATTATGGAAATGATCGCTCCCTCAGGTCCTGTTTATCAAGCTGGCACTTTAAGTGGTAATCCTCTTGCTATGACTGCAGGAATTAAAACATTAGAATTGTTAAAGCAAGAAGGAACTTATGAAAAGTTAGAAACAACAACCTCTAGACTTATTGAAGGAATTATCCAAGCTGCTATTAATAACGGTATTTCTATTAATGGTGGAAGTGTAAGTGGAATGTTTGGTTTCTTTTTATGCGATGGTCCAGTTAGGAATTTTGAGGAAGCAAAATCTGGAAATACTGAATTATTTAGTAATCTCCATAGAGAAATGCTAACTAGGGGTGTATATCTAGCTCCAAGTTCGTTTGAAGCTGGATTTACATCCCTAGCACATTCAGAAGAAGAGATTGATCAAACTATAGAAGCATTTGAACAATCCTTTAAAAATTTAAAGAGTTAAATTTTATCTCCTTTCTCCATTAACAATTACTGGAGGAGTACTACCTGAAGCACCTGGTAATCCAGGTACAACTTGAGTCCTACCGTCCCATTTGTCTAAGAAAAGTTTGAAAAGGACTTGATCATTTAAACCTTTATTAAGGGTTTCATACCTCAAAGCTTCTTGTTCCGCTATCTCAACTTCTGTTTTAGCTCTTAAGAGTAATTGTCCAGCTATTTGCTTTTGTTCAATTGCTGCTCTGTATTCTTCAGCGATTTCTAAGCCGGTAAGATCTAAACTCTTAACATCTACATAATCAAACGAATTTAGTTCCTTGGCAACTGTATCAGCAACTTTTTCAGAGATAACATTAAATTCAGTTGCGATTGTTTCTAATTCATACTGTGAGAAAACAGACTTAAGAGCTTTTAATAATGAAGGTTGAACTATTTTTTGGTAAACATCGCTATTTCTACTAGCGATTGTGGCAAATATCCTTCCAGCTTCATTTGGTTTGACTGAATATTTAACTGTTGCAGTTGCTCTAATAACCTGAAGGTCTTTTGTTAAAGTTTCAAATTTCTCTGGTTGAACTTGAGTCTTAATATCAAAAGGATATACGTTTTGTATAAAAGGTATTTTTGCATTCAAACCAGCTCTTCTGGAACCGCCACTTACCTTACCAAGAGTTGTGACTACAGCAACTTGACCTGATGGTACAACAAATAAAGATTGAGTTAAAAGTAAAAATCCTGTAAAAGATAGAACGATTAATAAAGTTGCTGTTCCTCCTGGTCCTGTCGGAGTGACATTTTTAAAAGAAGATGACATTAAAATTAATATTTTTTTTATCTTATTTAAATAAATTAATTATTGCATTGCTAAATTCTCTAAATTAAATATATTTTTAATAATTGTTTTTTATCAAATGAATTATTTAATTTATTCTTCTGTTTTAAATTTCTTCAAAAGTACAAGATAGAGATTTTCATCAATTTCCCTGACATCATACTCTGATGGAAGCATTCCATGCTTATGTTCATGTACGGCCATCCAGCAAAACTTTTCTAACTCATTTTTTGAGAAATTAGGATAATTTTTAATTTTAGAAATAAGTAATTTAATTAATGAATCTGAGTAATCTACCATTAAATAATAAATTGATTTTTAGATTTTAATATTAACGATAATTATTTGTTTGTAGAGGAATTTTAAATTTTTCTTCGAATCCTTCCAACATTCCAATAGCCAATTGTAGATCATTTTTGCTTTTGCTAGCCACTCTTAAACTATCTCCCTGAATACTGACATTTATTTTTTTAATATTATTTCTTAATTCTTTACTGATTTTCTTTGCAATTTCCTGATCTAAACCTTTAATTAATTTTATATTTTGTTTAACTCTATTTCCACTAATAACTTCAATTGATTCAAAATCAAAGATCTTTAAAGATAATTTTCTTTTAGTAGCTTTTTGCCTGATAATATCAATAACTGAATTTAAGGTTAATTCACTATTAGTAATTATAAAAATACTTTCCTTCTCTAACTCAACTGAAGTATCAGTACCTTTGAGATCATATCTTTGAGAAACTTCACGCTTAACTTGATCTAATGTATTAACAAGCTCTTGTCTATCAAAATCAGATACAATATCAAATGAAAAATTTTCAGCCATATTTATAAATTAATTAATAACATTATTATCTCTTAAGAAAGATTTAAACAAAAGTTGGTATGAAAATTAATCAAAAAATAATAAACTTACAACTTTTCCCATGTCTTCAGCGCATCTACAGCTATTTAAGAGAGTTTCACTATCGTGAAAGGCGAAACAAATTAATTGATCACATCTATTTATTATCTCTTGATTGCATAAACTACTCGCAAGAGGCAAAGGTAAATTATCATTTTCAGTCTTTTCAACTAGGTGCATAACTTTCTCAAGCTGAGCTTTGATTTCTGGGATTTGTTTATCTAAACTTTGTGGTAGTAACACTGTTAGTAAGGATGGGTTAATTTCTAATACTGCCCTAATAACCGTTGCATTAACTCCTTGAGAACCAGATGTAATAATCGAATGGCCCTCCTCAGCTAAAGACCTCGCAATAAGTTCAATAAGATGAATATCTACGACAGGGACATGTCTACTTCCTAAAAAAGCAATTCTTCTTTTACTATTATCTTGAAGTTTTGCAAGTTCTTGCGCGAGACTATCAACGCGTTCAGTTGAAGGGAGATCTAAAGAGCGACTCAAAATAATCTAAGTACCATATTTTGAAATTAGCAATAATCTCAGAAATTGCAGTCAAAATCAATTTTTGAAAGAATTCCATTAATATTTACATTCTCATGAACTAATTGGATAGCATAAGATGCCTTAATTGATTCATGTAATCTGACATGTCCAAAAGCTTGCTCTATTACTTCAACTGAAGCAAGGGTATCAATATCTACTTTTATAATTGGGACTTCTAATTCTTCTGCTCTGTGAATAAGCTGTGGCAAAGGTTCGCCAATACCAGTTAAAATCAAACATTGCGTTGAGGCCTCTAAGGCAGCCAACTGAATATCAGTTCTATCGGCACCAGTAACGACTGCCATATTTCTTCTTCTTCTAAAAAATTCCATGGCAGAATTAACTCCCATTGCACCAATACTTAAAGTTTCAACAAGTAATTCTTGCTTATCAGGACAGCAAATCACTTTTGCATTCAATCTTCGAATCAGTTCTCCAACGGTCACACTTCTAAGTAAGGGGGATTTAGGCATAACACCAAAAATCTCAATTCCTAATTCTTTTAAAGCAGGAATGATTGTAATTTTAATATCTTCAATATCTGAAGGGATCACAGAATTTAAAACAGCCCCAGCAAAATAATCGCCTAATTGTTTTTTTGCATTTAAAAGTTCGTCAACACTTGTACTATTTTCCCATAAGTTAACAACTAAAACTTTTGAATCTAAAGTCTTTGCAAGTTGTGGAAGACTTAATCCATAAACCAATCCTTCATGAAGACTACCAGCAGCTTCAAGAATATTCAAACCATCAAAATTATCTTTTTTAAGCTCTTTTATTTGTTCAAAACCTTTTCCAGGAGAAATATCTTTATTTATTATTCTTTTCGCTGAAGAAATATTATCTAATAAACCTACTGATGATATTAAATTTTTTTCATCGATGTTTAAAGTTGAGCTTATAAACTTTACATCATCATCAATAAGCCCTTCATAAGCCATTGAGGGAAGATTAGTTAGTTCTATACAGGTAGCTAATGGTTTACCAATACGTACCTTTTTACTACAGTCAATAATTTTTTTTGCGATTCCAAGAACTAAAGCAGATTTACCGCTAAAAGGTTCACAAGATCCAATTAATAATATATTACTCATAAATAAAAATTAGCCCTTTAATTAGATTAGTATTTTTTTTACTAGTATTCAATCTATTTATTTGCTAGAGAAAATTAAGTATAAATCTTCTTGGATTGATTTATTAAAATAAATTTTGATATAGGATGATTTTTTACCAAATTGAAGATGCCAAATAAAAAGACAATTGGAATTACAGGTGCAGGGGGATCTCTGGGGAAAGCCTTAACTAAACAATTTAGCTCTCATGGGCATAAAATTATTTGTTTTTCTCATAATAAAAAAATTCATGAGAGTGTCGAGAGAGCTACTAATGAATGGGTTTATTGGGAGTGCGGAAAAGAATTCCTCCTCGAAAACATTTTAAGTAAAATTGATATATTGATCTTGAATCATGGAATTTATGACTCTAAACAGGATGTAGAACAATCAATTGAAATTAACGCTACAAGTAAAATTAAAATTTTAAGATTATTTGAAAAAATCTCACTCTCACAATCAGTAGATTCTTTACCAAAAGAAATCTGGATTAATACTTCTGAAGCAGAAATATTCCCCGCTTTAAATCCTTGTTATGAAATAAGTAAATCATTAATAGGTCAAGTAGTAACATTTAAAAAAAATTTCAACAATCAAAATGAAACATCAAATCTAATAATCAAAAAAATTATTCTTGGACCATTTAAATCTAATTTAAATCCAATTGGGATTATGTCCCCTGAATTTGTAGCAAGTTTAATTATCCATTTTTCTAAAATTAGCAAATATCTTATCATTGTTAGTCCTAATCCTTTAACTTATATATTTTTCCCTTTAAAAGAATTTTATTTTTTTGTGTATTATAAATTTTTAAAATTTTTCATGGAAAGATTTTCAAATTAAAAATCTCTATCAGTTAGTATTTCCACACCATCTTTTAAAACAACTATTGTATGCTCCCATTGAGATGAAAATTTACCATCTTTAGTAATTACAGTCCATCTATCATTAAGTGTCTTACAGTATTTTGTTCCAGCATTAACTATTGGTTCAACCGCCAATGTCATCCCTTCTCTTAAAACAACATTGGGAAGATCTTTAGTTCTAAAATTAAAAACTGATGGTTCTTCATGAAGATTCCTACCCACACCATGACCGGTATAGTCTTCAACTACACTGAAACCATTTTTTTTAACTACATCTTCAATCGCACCTGCAATATCCAACAAAGTATTCCCTGCTTTTATTTTATTCAAGCCAGCATATAAAGCTTCATAAGCAACATTACTAAGTCTTTCTACTTCTTTATTTACAGAGCCTATACAAATAGAAACGCAACTATCTCCGTGATAACCATCCTTGTAAGCACCAGTATCAATCTTTACAAGGTCACCATTTTTAATTATTTTATTTTTATTTGGGATACCGTGCACAACTTCATTATTTATACTTGAACAAATACTTGCTGGAAATCCATGATATCCTTTGAAACTTGGAGTTGCTCCCATTTCTCTGATCCTTTTTTCTGCAAAAACATCTAGATCCTTTGTACTCATTCCAGGTTGTATTAAATCAATTATTTCACTAAGAACTTTTGATACAATTTGGCTAGATTTTTTTATTAATTTGATTTCTCTAGATGTTTTAATCTCAATGCCTCTTTTACCTTCAATAAAAGGTACTTGATCTTGAGAATTAAACATTTTTTTATTTAATAAAAGTTCAGCAAAATGTTTCATCGTTTTTAGCAAATTTTTTAAATTCACAATTATCTCTATATAATTTAAACCTTTCATAAACCATTACGAGAAAAAGATATGAAATGTATTACTACATTTTAAAAATTTACTTAAATTAGTTGTTTTTGAAAATCAATATTCAAAGGGTAATGAGTTATGTAATTCAATAAATTAAAACTTAGATTGTCAAAAAAAACTTAACCTTTGAAATTAAAAAAATAAATCCTTTCTATATTAAAGGTTTCTAAAATCGAGTTGAAAGGTTAAGATATATACTTATGGTTTTTTTGTAGTCCTATGGTAAAAGAGAGTAAATCTGTTGATTCAAAAAACATTAGTGTTGATAAAGAA
The DNA here is from genome assembly GCA_902623195.1 of uncultured Prochlorococcus sp. Classification (GTDB taxonomy): domain Bacteria; phylum Cyanobacteriota; class Cyanobacteriia; order PCC-6307; family Cyanobiaceae; genus Prochlorococcus_A. The sequence goes on from CACNSV010000024.1 coordinate 8,498, forward strand.
AGTGATGTTGATTCATCGCCTGATGTAATCTCTAATGAGTCTAAAACTGAAATGGAGAAAACTATAAATTCTCAAAATTTAATACATGAATTTGAAGAATCTCAATTAAAAAAAGAATTACCTGAAATTTATGTTGGTGACACAGTAAAGGTAGGTGTAAAAATTACAGAAGGTAACAAAGAGCGAGTTCAACCCTACGAAGGTGTAGTAATTGCGAAGAGACATGGTGGATTAAATCAAACAATAACTGTCAGAAGAATTTTCCAAGGAATTGGGGTAGAGAGAATATTTATGCTACATAGTCCACAAGTTGACTCTCTAAAAGTCGAACGTAGAGGTAAAGTAAGAAGAGCTAAGCTATTCTATTTAAGAGATAGAGTAGGTAAAGCTACTCGTGTTAAACAACGCTTCGACCGTTAGAGTTGTAAAGTAAATTCACCCTATTGGTCAAAAAGGCGCTTATAATCAAAATTATGCGCCGTTAGTTCAGTTGGTAGAACGCAGGTCTCCAAAACCTGATGTCGGGGGTTCAAGTCCTCCACGGCGCGTTTGAGTCAACATTATGTAATTTATTTTTTTTTTGTGATGGAGTTAGATCTTCAACCAGGGGACGTAGTAAAAGTCCTAGAATCAGCCGCCCTAGGATGGGTAAGAGCAAGAGTTATCAGAGTTAAATCTGGTGGTAGAGTTGTTGTTCAAAGTGATCAAGGCAGAGAATTTACTGCTAGAGGTAATCAAGTTAGACTTATTGAACCTGCTGGTTTTAGACCTTAATCTTTTAAAAAAATCATTTCACTAATTAACAAAATTTAAAGTTTTTTATTAACAAATTAAATTTTATTATTACAACAAAAATCTTTAGTTTTAACATCTTCTAATTTATAATGATCTAGTATAATCCCATCGTAATTATGGGACCGTAGTTCAACTGGTTAGAGCACCGCCCTGTCACGGCGGAAGTTGCGGGTTCGAATCCCGTCGGTCCCGTTCCAAAAAGAAATTCTTGAAAAACCGATTAAGACTAGCGCCAAGTCCTACAGGTCTCTTACATATTGGTACCGCTAGAACAGCTTTATTTAATTGGCTATATGCTAAAAAAACAAAAGGCAAATTTTTACTGAGGATTGAAGATACAGATTTATCTCGTTCTAAACCTGAATTCACGAAAAATATTTTAGAGGGATTAAGTTGGTTAGGTTTAAGTTGGGATGAAGATCCAATTAATCAAAGTGAAAGGATTAATGTACATAAAGTAATTATCAAAAAACTTTTAGATCAAGGAGTTGCTTATAGATGTTTCATGTCTGAAGAGGAATCGCAACAATTAAGAGAAACTCAAAAGAAAAATGGTTTACCTCCAAAACATGACAATAGATATAGAGGTCTGTCTAAAAGTGAAATTAAAAGTTTTATAAATGAAGGTAAGTCATCAGTCATCAGGTTCAAAATTGATGATAATGTACAAATCACTTGGCATGATCAGATAAGAGGCGAAATTAAATGGCTTGGGAAAGACCTTGGAGGAGATATGGTCTTATCAAGAAGGGCTTATGGGGATGATATAGGCTCACCTCTGTATAACTTAGCAGTTGTTGTAGATGATAATTTTATGAATATTACTCACGTTATTAGGGGAGAAGATCATATCTCTAATACAGCAAAACAAATTTTAATTTATAAAGCTTTAAAGTATGAACTTCCTCAATTTTCGCATACCCCTTTAATTTTAAATAGTGAAGGGAAAAAATTATCAAAAAGGGATTCCGTAACATCTATTGATGAGTTCAGAGAAATGGGTTATCTACCTGATGCTTTAACCAACTATATGACACTACTAGGATGGTCTCCTAAATCAGGTGAAAATGAAATACAATCTCTAGACGATATTTCGAGGATATTTGATTTAAAAGACGTCAATAAAGCAGGTGCGAAATTTAATTGGGAAAAACTTAATTGGATCAATTCTCAATACATTAAAAATATGGATACTAATGAATTATTTAATATCTTTATAAAATATTGGGAAAAGGAAAAATGGGAAATACCTTCTCGAAAATGGGGATTAGACTTAACACTTTTAATTCAGGACTCAATTGTTGTTCTTAAAGATGTAATAGATCAGTCAAAACCTTTTTTTAAATTACAAGAATTAGATAATAAGAGTATAGATTTTTTAAAAGAAAATGGCGTAAAATCCCTGCTAATTAATGTAATTGAGTTACTAAGTAAAAAAAGTCAAACTATAGATCGAAATTATATAAAAGAAATAATTGAAGAGATTTCCATAAAACATAATATAAAAAAAAGTATCTTAATGAAGTCACTTAGGATTGCATTTTTTGGGTGTTTAAGCGGTCCAGATCTTATAAAGAGTTGGATACTTTTATCCGAAAAAGGAGAAGACCTTTCAAGGATTCAGAAATGTTTAGACATTATTTAGTTTTTCTGAATCTATGAGATTTAAAAAATTAGCAAGTGGTTTAGCTGTAAGGCCTTGTATACCCACAGTCATTAAAATTGTTAGAAAAACTAAGCCTTGAAGTCTTCCTGAACCCAGTACTCCAGCTTGCTCTAATCTTATTGAAAATAATGAAGCTACTGCTGCCGTGACGATTCCTCTTGGTGCTAGCCAAGCTAAAAATATTCTTTCTTTAATATCTAATTCTTGACCAATAGTTGCTAAAGAAACTGAAATTGGTCTTACCACAATCATCATCATAAAGACGCAAATAACTCCTCCCCAACCAAGTGGACTTAATTCTCCCCAAGAGACATCAGAAGCCAATAAAGGGAAAAGAACAGTAATCGACAATTGAGCTAACTCGCTAATAAGATTATCTAACCTCTCTTTATCAATTACTTCCCTTTTACCAACAATAAATCCCGCTGCAACGGAAGCAGGTAAACCTGATTCAGGAAGGAAATATTCACAGATCCCATATACCAGAAAAATTATGCCCAAAGTGACTTGAAGTTCTATACCCAATGATGAATCACTTTTAATTTTTTTTAGGATTTCAGATAAAAGCCAGCCGGCGGCAAGTCCAATTAATACTCCTCCGCCTAATCTCTGCATTAAAGCTATAAAAACTTCTTTTATTCCATGTAAATCACCCAATAAAAGTTCTAAAATTAACAAAGCCAATACAGCTCCTATTGGTTCTAAAACTAAGCCCTCAGCTTTCAATACACTTGACAATGGTGATGCAAGTTTTATTTGTTCCACTAACGGAGATATTACTGTTGGTCCAGTAGCTAAAACTATTGAACTGTAAACGGCCGCTACAGGCCAAGATAAACCAGCAAACACATGAGCTATTAATACTCCTCCAGCTAAAGAAATAATTAATCTTAATAATGATATTCTTAAAACAGTAGTTCTTACATTTCCTTCAGGCAATTTAAGATTTAAGCCCCCCTCGAATAAAACTAAACAAACTAGTAGTCCTACAATTGTCTCTAATCCTTGTCCAAGATCCAAAGGTTCAACTAATCCAAAACCTGAACGCCCTATCAGTAAACCTGATAATAATAAAATTACTACACTAGGAAATCCTGTAAGAGAAGATAGTAAACGAGCTATTGCACCTGCGAATACAGTTATACCCCAAAGTAATCCAAGCCTCTCAGGCGTCATATAAATTTCCGATAATAAAAAATATCAATTTATTTGATTAAATCAATAAATATAATTTTAGTCTACTCCACAAAAATATTTATTAATCTTAAAGAGAATTCCTAAAGAAAAGTTTTCAAGAAGAAAATTTATTTAAAAGGGTAATAAATATCAAAAGGAAGCCTATTCCAATAGTTGCCATTCTCCCATTCCATATTTCAGCTTGAGGAGTAAAACCTCTTTTCCAAAGGTTTAATTCTGCTTTATCTACAAGATTTCTTGTCTCTTGCTCCAAATTGTTAACATTTTTATTCATCAGGAATCAAATTAAAATGGTGGATTTTGATCATAAAGACACATTGCTTGATCTATTGGTAGCCTTGCTGCGACTCCAAGATTTAAAGGACTCTGAAAATCCCCTAAGCTAAGCCTTGAGAGAGCTGCCGCACCAATCATCGCGGCATTATCAGTGCATAAAGATAAAGGTGCTAAATGAACTTTAATAGATTTTTCATAAGCTTTCTCAATCATCATTTTTCTTAACATAAAATTTGCAGCCACACCTCCAACAACAACAAGATCATTTAATTTATAATCAGTTGCGCAATTAATTGATCTTTCTACAAGGACTTCAGCTACAACTCTTTGAAAACTGGCGGCAATATCACTAACAGGAATATTTTCTTCACTATCTTTTAATCTCTCAACAAGTCTTAAAACAGCGGTTTTTAATCCACTAAATGAAAAATCATATTTCAAAAAACCACCTTTTTTATCTGAGATTTTACACTTTGGCAAATCGTACCTGAACGAATCACCATTATTCGCAGCTTTCTCAATAGCAGGCCCTCCAGGATAACCAAGGCCTAACAATCTACCAACCTTATCAAAGGCCTCGCCTGCAGCATCATCATAACTTCTTCCTATTCTTAACATCTCTTTTTTTTCCCCAACCTTAATTAACTCGGTATGACCTCCACTAACCAATAGAACAAGGTAAGGTGGCTTGGGATAATCCTTAGAAAAAAATATCGAAGAAAGATGTCCTTCAAGATGATGAACACCTAAAAATGGTTTTGAATGAATTAAGCATAATGTTCTTGCAAAAATAGATCCTATTCTTAAACATCCAATCAATCCAGGAGCAACAGTTGAGGCGATACTATCAATCTGATTAATATCATATTTCGCTTCCTTAAGTGCCTGCTCATAAACAGAAGGTATTAACTCTAGATGCTTTCTGGCTGCTAATTCAGGAACAACTCCGCCCCAAATAGAATGATCTTTAACTTGTGAGGCAATTATATTTGAGTGAATTCTATAAATTCCATCTTTATTTGATACTACAGAAACTGATGTCTCATCACAACTTGTTTCAATCGCAAGGATTAAAGCCATATATTGTTTTAGAATATTCTAACTTATATGATAATTTCCTTCTTACCTTAGAGAATTAAAGATTGCAACTTATGAAATTCTTTTTTTCAATTATAACTTCGGTTTTACTGATTATTGGATTAGCTCCATCAGCTTTTGCCGCAAAAGGTGCTGCACTAAATGCTGACAGAGCTAGTACAGAATATACAGCTTCAGCTCTCCAAAAATGTTCTGAGAATGCAAAGTTCATGGAGAGGGCAAGTGCAGCAAAAACACCAAAGGACATAACTCGTTTCAATAGATATGGTAAAGCATTATGTGGGGATGACGGCCTTCCTCATCTTATAATAGGACCGCCTCTAGAACCATTTGGAGCCCTCCTGAATAGAGGCCATGAAGGTGATCTTCTTATCCCAGGAGTTCTATTTATATACATAGCTGGGATAATAGGATGGTCCGGAAGGGAATATCTTATAGAGTCTAAAAAAACTAAAGATCCTGCGGATATGGAAATCATTATCGATCTCAAACTAGCTAGAAGATGTCTTATTAAAGGTGCTCAATGGCCTTTACTTGCAAATAGACAAGGAAGAAATGGAGATTTAAGAGAAAAAGATAAAAACATTACTGTTAATGGACCTCGCTAAATTAATTAACACTATCTAATTAAAAAAATGTTTAAAATTTTTAATACAAAATTCATGAGATCAGCTCCAATAATAGCTGCTATTTGGCTTACTATTACAGCTGGAATCATTATTGAATTCAATAGATTTTTCCCTGATCTTCTTTTCCATCCAATGAGCTAAATTAGTTAAATAATTTTCTTAACTAATAATTTTTAAAATCTCATCAGCTGTTTTATCAATTTCATAATTCTTCAATACATAATCAAAATCCTTAGAGGAAT
>CACNSV010000025.1 GCA_902623195.1 uncultured Prochlorococcus sp.
TTGAAGAGAAAAAAACAGAAATGTCAAAAGATTCATTATCTAAAGAAAAAGATAAAGCTTTGAATTTAGTACTTGGACAAATAGAAAGAAACTTTGGGAAAGGTTCAATAATGAGGTTAGGAGATGCTTCAAGAATGAGGGTAGAAACAATATCAACAGGAGCTCTTACCTTGGATCTAGCACTAGGAGGAGGATATCCAAAAGGAAGAGTAGTTGAAGTGTATGGCCCTGAAAGTTCTGGCAAAACGACATTAACGTTACATGCTATTGCCGAAGTTCAAAGAAATGGAGGAGTAGCAGCATTCGTCGATGCTGAACATGCATTAGATCCAGTATATGCAGCATCCCTTGGAGTGGATGTTGAGAACTTACTTGTTTCACAACCAGATACAGGTGAAATGGCCTTAGAAATTGTAGACCAGCTAATAAGATCAGCTGCTGTAGATTTAGTTGTTGTTGACTCAGTAGCAGCGTTAACCCCAAGATCTGAAATTGAGGGTGAAATGGGGGATCACGTTGTTGGTAGCCAAGCACGCTTAATGAGTCAGGCAATGAGAAAAATTACTGGTAATATTGGAAAATCAGGATGTACAGTTATTTTTCTAAATCAATTAAGATTAAAAATAGGCATTACATATGGCAATCCTGAAACGACTACAGGAGGAAATGCACTCAAATTTTATTCATCGGTCAGATTAGATATTAGAAGAATTCAAACCTTAAAAAGAGGAACAGAAGAATATGGAATTAGAGCAAAAGTAAAAGTAGCTAAGAATAAAGTTGCACCACCTTTTAGAATAGCTGAATTTGATATTTTATTTGGCAAAGGGATTAGTACTACGGGCTGTCTCTTAGATTTAGCAGAAGAGACAAATATAGTTATTAGGAGAGGTGCTTGGTATAGCTATGAAGGAGAAAACATAGGGCAGGGTCGAGACAATACAATTATTTGGCTTGATCAAAATCCACAGATTAAAGAGACAATAGAAAATTTTGTAAAACAAAAACTTACTGAAGGAACAGAAGTTAGCTCTAATTCCATGAAACAATTAAAAGTGAATAAAGACAATCCTACAATTGCTAATGATATTAAAAATGTGGCCTAAGGCTAAATACTATCTGCTGGAGTCCACCAACCCGCTGCAGGGCCAATAAATCGAACAACGATCCATAAAAGAATTAACAGAGCGATTCCAAACCAACTAGCTCTAATACTTAACTTAATAAATTGGTCTTTTTGATTTTCAGTAAAAGGTAACCAATTAATGATTCTAGGAGAATCATCAATTTCTTTTTTTGAGACGACTTTCCTAGGCGATGATAACCCTAAAGATTTTCTTCTCTTAGCTTCTCCCATTTTTAAAAGTTTTGTATGTTCATGACTTAATCAAAAGGATACATATAATTTATTGTTTTTTGTGGTTGAATCATATTTAGCATATCTCTGCCCCATTTCCTATTTGATATTCTACCGTCTAAGAATACTAATTTACCTGAATTCTTTCGCAAAGGGGAGACAGCCTTTTCTATCGACTGCAAAGCTTCAGGAAACATAAATTCTCTAAACCAATTCTTTGATTGACTTCTCAAGGATAAGATGGTTTCTTGATTTATAGGTTCGACCATATTTGGGAATGGTAAAAGAGGAATAATAATTTGTTCTGGAGGATAAATTAAATGTAATTTATTAATCCACCAGTCATAACCTGAACAAACTATTTGATTATCAAGATTTGGATAATTCTCAAGTAGTACCCTTTGCCCATAAATAGAAGCTAATTCAGTCGCAAGTTTAATCTTGAAATTATTATCGTTAGATAGAAAAATTGAAACACCTTTACTTAAAAATGAAAATTTCTTGCAATTATCAATTGTTGAATTTATAAATGAAGGATTATTAGGGAGTAATAATTTAGAAGGAACATATATAATAATATCTTTTTCAGCAAAATTGCTTTCAAGACTTATTGAGGAAGTGAGCTTAATATTATGATTAGTTAAATATCTTTTAAAGAAATTATCCCTTCTGAGAGATGATAAAAAAATCATATTATTTTTACTTAACAACTCATTAATTTCGGGAAACTGATCTATTGGCTCAACTTCTAAAGACCATTCAAATTTGTCATGATCAAGATTAATCCAAAAGGCCCAACCTGATAAAAATGCTCTATTTAATTTGACAAATTTATCTGAGAAATCTAAATTTTCTTTTATTACTTTTTTTAGAAAATTAGCCTCCTCAATATTCAAAGACATCAATGTTTGATTTGGGAAAGATCTTAAAAAAAATTTTTCTTTTAGCAAATCATAAATTTTAGATAATTCCTTCTTCTCTCTTAAGAATGAATCAACATGATTAAACCAATCTTTTTTACATAAACTTATTCTTAAAGTATTTTTTAAATCTTTTTTTAAATTACCTATATCTGCAAAAATAATAATCTGTTTTTCATAATTAGATTGACAATAATCATCTAGTAAACTATCAATAGTCTGAATAGAAACTTTATGTTGAGAAAATATAATTTGATTATTTTGAACTAAAAAATCAAATCCTAATTCCTTATACAAAGGTAAATGCTCATTTAATAAAAATTGAAGGTGATATGCTGGAATAACAAATTTAGAATTTTCTTGATTAAGAAATAATGTAATTAAGATACCTGGGAACCATTCTTGATTTAAAAAAATTTCAGAATTTATTAGAAGATTCTCTTTCTTTCTAACAAAACTTGAAATTATTCTTCCAAAAGAATACAAATGTTTCCAATTTGAAGAATTTCTTTTTATAAACTCCCTTAAATATTTATGAGTTCTTGCTTCTAGCATTTATTATTAAAAATAATGATTTACAAAAATTTGCTTTAAATATCCAGAATATTGTTATCAATATAATTAAACAGAGTTAATTAAAATTGAATGAATATTGGAATCGTAGGATTAGGTCTCATAGGTGGCTCAATTGGGCTGAAACTGCAAAGCCTAAATCATACTGTTTATGGTGTAACAAACAACAATCTAAATGAAATTAAAGCTAAAAAAAGAAAACTAGCGAATGTCATAAGCCAAGACTATAAAATTTTAGAACATTGCTCAATAATAATTTTAGCCTTACCAATAAAAGATCTTATAAATCCCTCAAAAAATTTAATTGAAGCAATTCCAACTAAAGCAATCCTTACTGATGTGGGTTCTGTAAAAGTACCAATAATTAAGACTTGGGAAAAAATCCATGATTTATTTATAGGTTCTCATCCAATGGCTGGCACAGAAAAAAAAGGTGTAAATGCAGGGAAAATAGATTTATTTGATAACTCAAAATGGGTCATCACACCAACGAATCAAACAAATCAAAATTCATTACAAACTCTTGCAAAATTATTTAAAAATATGGGTTGTAACATTTTTTTCGAGAATCCTGCGGTGCATGATCAAGCTGTTGCTAATATTTCTCATTTGCCAATTTATTTAGCATCTTGTTTAATCGAAACTGCTTATAGTAAAGATAATAAAGATTTATTAAATATATCCGGGAAACTCGCTGCGACTGGATTTGCAGATACCTCTAGAGTTGGTGGTGGAAACCCTGCTCTAGGTGTAGACCTAGCAGAAAACAATACAATTAATATACTAAATTCAATAAAAGAATTTAAAAAAAATATTAGTGAAATTGAAAAGATATTTGAGGAAAGGAATTGGGATATACTTGAAGCTAAACTTAAAAAAACTAAAGAATGGAGAAATCATTTCTGCTAAAAAATTCTATAGATTGAAATTGTTTATACCTCTAGAAGCAAGTACTTGCTTAGAGACCATTAATGCTGATTGAGTAACTCCTGCTGTACCCTCTCCGGGATATATTGAATCACCACATAACCATAAACCTTTAAAAGGGGTTCTACTTGATAATCCAAATAATCCAAATATTTCTGGATTTTGTCCGAGACCTCCAACAATTCCTCTTGGCCTATTTGTCCATCTTTCAAAAGCTCTTGGGGTTGATAATTCTCTATGCAACCAATCTTCAGGACTAATATTAAACTTCTCTTCTATAGCTTTAGAAATTTTATTGAAATATTGATTTTTCTTAAAATTATATTGATCTTTTTCCAAATCAAACCACTCCTGAGTTTTTGTGAAAATGCTAGCAATTAAAGTAATTTCTCCTGAAGGCGCTCTTCCATCCCCTTCTTCACTTAAAGATATAAAAAGTGAGCCAAATTCTTCACTAATAAATTGATAATGATTTGAAATTATATTTCTCATATTCTCCTTTTTTAAAGCGGAGTAAAAAACTAAAGCTCCAGATGGTTCTGGTAAATTATTTAATCTATTTTGATATTGGAGGTAATTATCTTTTTTATCTACCAAAAGATTTAAAAGTCCTTGTGGAGGTGGGGAATAAATTACATCATGAGCATAATATTTATTTACTTTATCTCCCTTTAGAGAATCTATTTCCCATAGTTTTTTTTGTGAGTTATATTCCAATAACTTTACTTTTTGATTAAACAAGATTTTTGCATTGGTTCGCTTCAGAGACTCTTCTAAAGCAGAGCTTAATGCTTGCATAGAATCTTTCAAGTGCCATAACCCATGTGGCCTTTGCGACATTTGTAAAACAGTACATCCATATAAAGCAGCAGTGTTATAAACATTTTCCTGAGAATATAATTTGAGTTGTAAATTTAAAAACTTTATTAATCTTTGATCTTTATCTAACCCACATATTTTTAAAAGGTCAAACATACTAGATTTCAGTAAAAAACCTGTCAAAAGATTTTGTGGATTAAGTGCATTAATAAACTGTAAAAAATCCCAATAATTGCGAATTGGCATAACAGGTTCGTTATTAGCGAACTTCCAATTACTTTGATGTATTAAATTGCAAAGCGCCCAGAATCTTTCACTACCAGGAAATTGCTTCTTCCTTTCAGAAATCCATTTACTACTCTCGTACCATATATGTACAGGCCTACAACCATCATTCAAATCTACAATACATGAAGGATCTAATATAGAGGCATCAGGAGTTTCAATTTGAAGAAATTTAAAAATCTTTGAATGTATCCCATCACTTTCAAGCCCAGCTACTTGAGTTGCACCCACATCAAAAATATATCCATTCCTTTTAAAAGTTCCTGCACATCCTCCTGATTGCTTATGAGCTTCAATCAAAGTTACAGACAAGCCAAGTTTTGATAAAATTGCGGCTGATGTTAATCCAGCTATACCTGCACCTATTACAATAACTTTTTTCGTCTCAATCAAAATGATTAACTTAACTAATAATGAACTTAGCGAAATTTGTAATCATTTAGGTAAATTCAAAATAATCAATATTCAAAAAATATTTGGTGGATGTATTAATCATTCTTGGAAAATAGAATTTACGAACTCAAAATTTTTTCTTAAAAAAAATGAACGGAATCAAAAACTACTTAAATTTGAGCAATATTGTCTAAATGATCTTAGGAAATATTGTAATTCTCAAAACATTATTATTCCAAAAGTGATTCATTATTTTGAATTCGAAAATAATGAATTTTTATTACTAGATTGGCAAGATCTAAATAATTTTAATCAAAAAAAACTTGGAGCAGGAATCGCAGAAATACATCTAAACTCGCATATAAAGAAACCAAATAAATTTGGCTATCCAGTACCAGGTTTTATAGGCACTAATAAACAACTAGATGGTTGGGAAAGTAATTGGGTTGATTGCTTTATAAGACTAAGAATTGAACCACAACTATCATTACTAAAGTATGATTCATTAAGTATTGATTTGATAAATCGTATTAAATCAAAAATCAAACTTCAATTATCTGATCATAATCCTATGAATTGTTTAATTCATGGAGATCTATGGTCAGGAAACGTTAGTACTGATAAGAATGAAAAAGGAGTCATATTTGATCCTTCATGTTGGTGGGCAGATTCTGAAATTGATATTGCAATGACAAGATTATTTGGAGGATTTACAGATGAATTTTATAATGAATACTTCAAAATAATAAAAGAAAAAAAAGGTTCAAATAAGAGAGCTACTATCTACAATTTTTATCACATACTTAATCATGCAAATATGTTCAGAGGAACCTACCTAAATCAAGTAGATGATTATATAAATATGATCCTAAAAATGTAAAGATATTCATCCAAGGTATGTTTTTTTAATACTTTGAAGTTTATCCAAAACAGCTTCTCTATTTTCACTAGTACGTAGATTTTGCCAGCTCCATTGGCCCACAACAATTACTCCTAAAAGTTCCAGCAAACCAGGCAGTATAGGGAAGAAATTAATAGTATCAATAATAACCTTAATTATTATTTGAGCTATTACAACAACAGCTATAATTCCTGCTGCTTTACCATACTTGCCCATTTGGGTCCAATCAACATTTCCAATCGTTTCATTGATTTTTCCCATAACATCGGAATATTTATCTGAAATACTTTTTGTTTCAGAATTAGTATCGGTGGCAGAGTCTTGATTTGACTCAGGAGTGTTATCACTCATGAACTCAGTAATCACGTTATATGAACCAGACAGTATCGGAAAATTAGTCAGTTGACTACCTATTTGTTGTAGATAATTCCGAACCGAAACATTTGATTTAAGCCAAATATCAATTGCACATTGTGTTTTCAAGAATTTCATTAATAAAATTGATTTACAAAAACTTCACATTTCGATCATCTTTTCATAATAAAAGTGAAAATGACTCTGGAAAATTTATTTCTATAAGTCAATCAATTAAATGAAAAATTTTTAATAAACTCTAATTAATATCGATTCGTAAATGATATTTAATTAGATTGTGATTCAAAATGGAATAGAATGATTTTGTATTATTTAGATATTTATAATGCAATTATCGACAAATAATAATGATAAAAATTTAAATAGTGATGAAAGAGCGAGATATAAAAGACATCTTTCATTAGAAGGCTTTGGAGAAGAGGGACAAATTAGATTAAAAAATAGTTCTGCGATTTTTATTGGCGCCGGAGGTCTTGGATCATCAGCAATAATGTATATTGCTGCTGCAGGGATTGGAAAAATTGGAATTGCCGATAATGATAAAGTTGAGCTTTCAAACTTGCAAAGACAAGTTATTCATAATAATTCTGAGATAGGCAACTATAAAACAGACTCTGCTGAAAGAAGAATCAGAGAGCTTAATCCTCATTGCAAAATAAAGACTTTTACTAAACGGATAAACAATGAAAATGTAATTGATATACTTAGTCAATTTGATATTATTTGCGATTGTTCAGACAATTTTGGTACAAGATATCTTATAAATGATGCATGCGTAATTCTAAACAAACCACTAATTTATGGCTCAGTACAGGGATTTGAGGGGCAAGTCAGCGTCTTTAATTTTAAGAAAAATAGTCCAAATTTTAGAGATTTGTTACCAAAGCCACCAGAACAAGGTTTAATCCCAAGTTGCAATGATTATGGTGTTATCGGGATATCTCCTGGCATAATTGGAATTTTACAGGCAAATGAGATAATTAAAATAATAAACAAAAAAGGAAAAGTTTTAGATGGAAAAATTTTAATATATAATTTTCTCGAGAATAGTATGAAACAATTAAATTTGAAAGTATCTAAAAATGCAAAAAAAATTGATAATCTAATAACAAATACAAAAGATTATGAATCTAAAGTAAATTGTGAAAACATAAAAAGAATTAGCCACGTTGAGTTTAAGAAAATATATCAAACAAATTTAAATAAAATAATTATTCTTGATGTTAGAGAAAAAGACGAATTTCAAAAGTTCTCAATTAAAGGCTCCATTTCTCTTCCTCTAAGTTTAATAAAAGAAAAAAACTCACTTGAATTGATTAAAAATCAATCAGTTGGTAAAAAAATTTATACCTTATGTCAAAAAGGAATTAGATCAGAAACAGCATCAAAAATATTATTTCAAGAAAGAATTGATACAATTTCCATTGAGGGAGGAATTGAGAAAATAGGGAATATAAACAAACTTAATTAATAGTCAACACCTCTTTTTAAATCCACTCCAACATTTGCATAATGCTTGTGACAAACCATCTCAGAATAAACATTAGCTAGTTGAAAATAGGATGGCTCATTTTTGCATCTTCCAGTTAATATCACTTCTGTTTCTGAAGGTTTTTTTAAAAGTGTTTGATGAATAGATTCCATTGGTAATAATTCTAAATCAACAGTTGGATTTATTTCATCTAGAATTATCGTCTTATATATTCCACTTAATATAGCTGCTTTAGCTATTTCCCATGCTCTCTCAGCTTCTACATAGTCGATAGGCTGCTGTTGGCCTCTCCAAACTATTGCATCTCTCCCAGACCTTAGATGGTCAACTAAATGAGGATAGCTCTCTCTTAGTGCAGCGATAGCAGCATCTTCGGTATATCCAGACCCACCTTTCAACCACTGCAAAATCAATACTCTATGGCTTTTATCTTGAGAGATACCTTTACCAATAGCTTGCAAAGCCTTACCTAAAGCACTAGTAGATTTTCCTTTACCTTCACCTGTGTAAACTTCTATTCCTCCGCTGTTAAATTTATCTTCCAAATCAGTTTGCTCAGATTTAGCACGTGGCCTCATCTCTGAGTGTAGTTGAGAAATGCTTATCAGTGAAGAAGGTGCGGCTCGTCCCGTCACAATAATCTCTAATCCATTAGGCCGAGATTCAATTGTCTTTACTACATCATCAATACTTAACAGGCCAAGATCAAGAACAGGATTTAATTCATCCAAGACCAAGACTGAATAAAGAGAGCTTGCAATAGCACCCTTAGCGATATTCCATCCTCTCTCAGCTTCATCTTTATCAAATCTTATTACCTCTTGTTCACTAAAAAATTCTGATCTACCAGTTCTTACATGATCTATCAGGTGAGGAAATCCTCTCTGCAAAGCATCAATTGCCGCATCTTCAGCATAATCTCTCCCTGGTCCCTTAAGAAACCTAAGAAGCAAAACTCTTGTTTGTTTCTTCTCACATATCCCAAGACCAATTGTTCGGAGAACTACACCTAGGGCAGCCTGACTTTTACCTTTACCTTCTCCATCATAAATGTGCAATTGCCCCTGAGATCTTTCTTGGCGACCTGTTGCAGTAACAATACCAATTCCTGAATTTTGACTTGATTTTGACAATAATAATAAGAATATATTAGTTAATCTAGGTTATAGTTAGGTTAGTTATTAAAAATTTAATAATAAATTTAAAACTAATAAATCAAAAATTTTCCTAAGCATGTTTAATCAGCTGGATTTTATTTCTGAGAAACAAATTCTTAAGCTTAATCATCTACGAGAGTTTATCAGTAATCTTAAAAGTGCATGTATTGCCTACTCAGGCGGGGTAGATAGTACTTTAATAGCTACAATTGCTTATGAGCAACTGGGCAATAATGCGATGGCAATAACTGGTGTATCACCTGCACTAGCAAATCAACTTCGTGATGAAGCAAGAGCTCAGGCAAAATGGATTGGGATTAAACATTTAGAAATAAATACATTTGAATTGGAAGAGAAATCCTACCGCACGAATCCTAAAGATCGATGTTTTGCATGTAAAAAAGAATTACATAAACATACAACTTTCTTATCTAAAAAATTAAATTACAAAAATGTAATCGATGGTGTAAATTTTGATGACTTAGGCGATTTTAGGCCAGGGATCAAAGCAGCCCAAGAAGCTGGAGTAATATCTCCTTTAGCCATATTTGAATTCTCCAAAAAAGATATTAGAGATATCTCAAAATCTCTTGGTTTACCTTGGTGGGACAAACCTGCACAACCTTGTTTATCTTCAAGATTCCCATATGGTATTGAAATTACAGATTCTCGATTAAAAATGATCGAAAGGGCTGAAAAATATATTCGAAAACTTGGGATGCAAGATGTGAGAGTTAGATGCCAAGGAACATCAGCAAGGATAGAAATTCCTTGCAATCAAATTCAACAATTCATTAGCACTTACAAACGAGAAGAATTACTTAACTTTTTTTTCGAAATAGGATTTAAAAGCGTAAGTCTTGACTTAGAAGGTTTAATAAGTGGAAAACTTAATAGATAAAATACTAAGTAGCCTTTCTAATTTGATCTTCTATATAGGATGGATAATCTCGAGCAATTGTTTTCAAGAGATAATTTGAGGCTTCGAGACTTTCAATTAAAAAATGACTTGCTAATTTAGGCCTCATATTTCTTCCACATGTAAAAATATCAATTGCAGAATACTGGGATTCAGGCCAAGTATGAATAGATAAATGAGATTCAGCCAGAAGAGCTATGGCTGTAACCCCAAATGGTTCAAATTTATTACTAACAATATTAAGAACTGAAGCTTTCGCTAATTTCGCAGCACTATTCAACTGACAACGAAGATATAGTTCATCATTCAATTTTTCTTTATTACATCCATATAGTTCTAATAGAATATGATTTCCCTGAAAATCGTACAAATTATCTCTTTGGTGCTTGGACTCAATATTAATTTTTTTTTCCTGTTTTGAAACATCCATTATTGAAATTTTTTAGAGAATAATACATTAGCTAAATATTGGTAATTTTAAAAATTTATAAATAAATAATTTGAGAATCTCCTACAAAACTTTTATGAAATTTATCTAAATGGGTTGCACTAATTAAACATTGGCTATCTGCACCTACCGCATTTAACAATAAATTTTGTCTTACTATATCTAATTCAGCAAGCACATCATCCAAAATCAATATGGGATTAACATTTACAGTTGCTCTAAGCAAATCAAGTTCAGCCATTTTTAATGCCAAGGTTAATGTCCTTTGCTGACCAGAGGACCCATATTTTCTAACAGAGGAATTATTAATATAAAATTCAATATCATCACGATGAGGACCTACAGAGCATTTACCAGTCAATTCTTCTAAGTTTCGTTGCGCTATCAATTTTTCAATAAATGATTGCATTATTTTCCTCTCATCGTCATTTTTATCTAAGGAATGTATTGTAGAAATAAATCTTATCCCAATCTTTTCTTTTGATTTACTAAGATGACCATGCCAAAATTCTATAAAAGGTAATAGTTTGCTTAAAGCTCTATTTCTTCTTCTAAAAATTCTTGTACCAATTAGTGCAATTTGAGAATCATAGCTATCAATTAATGTTGAAGATGAATACTCTTTTGAGATATTTGAACGCCAATAATGACTTCTTTGTTTTAACAATTTACTATAACGTCCTAATAACTCAACATAAACTGGTTCAAGTTGCGCAATAACCTTATCAAGCCACAATCTTCTAAAATTTGGTTCACTTTTTACAATATTTATATCATTAGAACTAAAGCATACACTTCTAATATAATTTCTTATCAAACTCTGCTTCTTTAAAAGACAACCATTTAGAAAAACTTTTTTTGATCCATGCCTTGATATTTCAATTTTTATATCGTGATTGAAATCAACTTCTGCTGATATTATGGATTGACCTTCATCATAATTTATTAAATCTTTATCATTAATTGCCCTAAAAGATTTTAATTGACTTAAGAACTCTACTGATTCGAGCAGATTAGACTTACCTACTCCATTAGATCCCAAAATTATAGATTTGCTTCCTTCAAAATCAAGAACAAAACTATTATGATTCCGGAAATTTTTAATTTTTAAGTGATTTAAAAAAATTTTTTTACTTGATATACATAGTTTAAATTAGCTATTTTATTTAAATTTAGATTATCCTTATGTAAAATTGAAAAATTTGGGCATGTAGCTCAGTTGGATAGAGCATCAGATTCCGGTTCTGAGAGTCGGGGGTTCAAGTCCCTCCATGCTCGTTATATTTAAAGCCTAAGACCCATAACCCTAATACCATTGGGATCAAGCACAAATCCAATCTCTTCCAAACTACTGAAAGAAGACTGTGGTGCTTGAACTGAAATACTACAACCAGGCATTTCTCTATTAATTTTTTCTAAAGTTATGCTCAATAAAATTGAATAAAAAAGTTTTTGATTCTTGCCAGGTTGTGCACACAAATTCCATAAATTAGCATTTAAACCCTTATCTGAAGTTACCCTTACGAATCCAAAAACTTTCTTTTTAGATTCATTACAAATAGCAAAAAAGAAATTACTATTTTTTATCGCTTGATATAATTTTTCATTTGAAAAAAAGTCATTCCCGGAACTAATAAGCAAATTATTAATTAATCTTGCAGAGGGAATTTCCGTGGAGTTTATAAACAATCCATCAGGTAAATTTAATTTTTTCTTTGAAAAATATTGCAATTATTATCCTGTATTTCTCATTCCTGCTGCAATCCCATTGATTGTTAGTAACGCACCCCTCAATAGCTCACTTCTACTATAATTTCTTGTTGAAGCATTTTTCTCGTTTAGAAATTCACTAATTGGAGGTTGTCTTTTCTGATCCCTTAATCTTTTTAACAATGAAACCTGTAAAAATCCAAGAGGTATAATAGTCTTATTTCTAAGTTCAACAGAAGCACGAAGATCCTTATCAGTTTCCAAAAGAAAATTTTTACCTGTTATCTTAAGAATTAAATTTTTCGTAAGAGCATATTCCTTTGAAATAGTCTCAAATATTAAATTAAAAGATTTACAATTTTCTTTACTACCGAGTGTATCTACATAGTGTTTAGCAACTTCTAAATCAACTTTTGATAAGGTCATTTCTACTTTTGATATGAGCATCCTAAAAAAAGGCCATCTTTGATGTAACATTCTCAATAATTCTATTTGCTTTGGATCTGAACTTAACTCCTTAGATAAAGCAGTACCAACACCAAACCAGCTTGGTAATAAAAATCTACTTTGAGTCCATCCAAAAACCCACGGAATTGCTCTTAAACTTGATAGGTCTTTTTTACCTTTTTTTCTCCTTGCAGGCCTACTAGAGATTTGTAATTTACTAATTTCTTCTATAGGTGTAACTTCTTGAAAGAAAGTCAATAATGCTGGATTTTCGTGCACTAAAGCACGATAGTGGGCTCTTGAAGAATCAGCTAATCTACTCATAAGTTGATTCCATTCTGGAGTGGCATCTAAAGTATTATTGACTAAACTAT
>CACNSV010000026.1 GCA_902623195.1 uncultured Prochlorococcus sp.
CTCTTGTAGGTACTCTACACAAACATAAAAGTAAATTTATTTCATTTTTTATGGCATTTCTTGAACCAAATGTATGTAGTCCAACTCTTATTTGATTCTCTTTAATTTCACAAAGATATGAGTCAATTTTATCTATAAGATATAAATCATCACTGTCAAAAATATCTTTAAATTCATTAATAACAATCTTAGAAATTGATTTTTTAATATTAGCTACTCTTTTTGAATTGAGTAGAACTGCCTCATAATACTCATCTATTAATTTTTCTAAATTAGCTAGATCACCATAAAGTTCTGATCTATCTAAAGGAGGGGTTAAATGATCAATAATAGTGGAATGTGTTCTCCTCTTTGATTGTGATCCCTCTCCAGGATCATTTACTATAAATGGATAAATAATAGGTATTGGTGGACATATAATTTGAGGAAAGCATTTATCACTTAATCCCACTGATTTTCCTGGTAGCCATTCAATTGTGCCATGTTTTCCTATATGACAAATAGCATCAGATTTAAATATATTATAGGTCCAAAAATACTGTGCTAAATACCTGTGTGGTGGTGGTAAATCTGGCGAGTGTATATCTTTTATACTTTGAGAATCATAACCTCTTTGAGGTTGTATTAATAAACAAACATTACCAAATTTTAATCCATTTATAGCAAAACCTTTTTCTTCTAAATCAATAGATTTTGATGGAACATCCCATCGTTTAATTATCTTATTTCTTGATAACTTTGGAATCTTGTTCCAATAATGTTCATAGTCGCTTAATGATAGATAATCTAAAGGTGGATTATTCATAGATAAAGGATCATTAGTTCTATTCTTTATAAGCATTGACATAAGTTCTAATGAATCTTTTGGCAAATCTATATCTGAAATTTCATATCCTTCATCTTTCAACCAATTAAGTATATTTATAATTGAATTAGGAGTATTTAAACCAACGCCATTACCAATTCTTCCATTTTTTACAGGATAATTAGACATAACAATAGCAATTTTTTTTTCTTTATTTTTTAAATTTCTTAATTTTATGTAATTGCTTGCGAATTGAGTAATCCAATTAATAGCTTTTTGATCAAATTTATATTTTGATATTTCACAACATATATTTTCATTTATAGAAACAGTTTCTTTAAATGCGCAAGGTATTGTAATTATTCTTCCATCAAACTCAGGAATTATAATTTGCATTAATAAATCTAAAGAATTCATTCCAATAGATGATTTTGTCCATGACTTTTTACTCCTATTCGAAGTCAGAATTTGAATTACAGGAACGTTTAATTCTTCAAATAAATTAAATTTGTTTAATTCATCATTAGGTTCTTTATTTAATGATGAATCAAAAGATGTTGTAGTAATTAAAAGTTCAATCTTTTCTTTCTTAAATCTTTTAACTAGATTTTTTTGAATATTTGCGTTTTTTAATGTGGATATTAATGCTGTTTTTGGACTTAAACCAATTTTTCTAAGACTTATATTTAAATTATCAGAAAAATCTGACTCATTAGCTAAAAATAGAGACTTATATGAAATTATTCCAACCTTTGATCCATTTTCATTTTTCCAGTCATAATAATAAGGATCAGGATAAGAAGTTTTTATTAAATATTTTTCTGGAATTTCATTGGTATCTTTAATAATTAAATCTAAGCACTTTAGAAACTTTAAATAATTATCTTTTCCACCCTCTCTTAATAGAACTGATAATTTTATAGATGTACTTAAATCTATAGTACTAAGTTCATTTAATTCTAAGTCTTGTTCTTGAGTACCAGAAAGAATTAGTAATTTATTATGAGGATAGCATTTACTCCAAATTCTTAATTGCTCTATTCCATAACTCCAAGTTCCTTTATCACCAAATAATCTTAGAATAACAATTTTTGATTTTGAAATAGTTTTATTAATGTAATGATCTATTTGTGCAGGTGTTTGTAGATAATTAATATCTAAAGCTCTGATATTATTTTTAATTGTTCCTATTTCTTCATTTTCTAATTTTGCTAAGAGATTTAAATCCGCCTTAACACTTGTCAAGAAAATGCAATCAGCAATTGGTTGTTCAATAAAATCCTCTACATTCTTTTCATTTCTCGCAATATTTAATATCCTATGCATTTACAAATATGAATAAGGTTTAGAATAGTTAAGTATATAAGTTAAATTTTAACTCATTTTTATTACTTAAAATGCATCAATTTCTGCCATATGCATGGTTTAAAGGAGAATGTATTCCATTCACTGAAGCCAAAATCTCAATAGCAACTCATTCTTTACATTATGGAACAGCAGCTTTTGGTGGCATGAGGGCAATACCAAATCCATCTGATAAGAATGAATTTCTTTTATTTAGAACAGATAAACATATTAAAAGGCTTACACAAAGCGCTAAATTTCTTTTGACAGAATTAAAAGAAGAATATGTTTTCAATGCCTTGGAAAAGATTATTAAAACAAATAAACCCGATAAACCTATCTACATTAGACCATTTGTCTACACAAGTGATTTAGGTATCGCTCCAAGGTTGCATAATATTGAGACAGATTTCTTTATTTATTGTATTGAACTTGGTGATTATCTTTCTCCTGATGGTGTTACATGTCGCATGAGTAGTTGGACAAGACAGGAAGATAGATCTCTTCCTTTAAGAGGTAAGATTAGCGGTGCTTACATTACAAGCTCATTAGCAAAAACAGAAGCAAGTTTATCTGGTTTTGATGAAGCATTGTTACTGAATTCTAGAGGTAAAGTTAGTGAAGCTAGTGGTATGAATTTATTTATAGTTAGAGATGGTGAATTAATTACTCCTGGAGTAGATCAAGATATTCTTGAAGGAATAACTAGAGCTAGCGTTATAGAATTAGCTAAATCGATGGGATTAAAAGTTATCGAAAGACCTGTAGATAAAACAGAATTATTTATTGCTGATGAAGTCTTCTTAACAGGAACTGCAGCTAAAATAACCCCAATAAAACAAATAGAGTCCACAAAATTAAAAGGAGATAGAACTATAATGAATAAATTAAAATTGAAGCTAATTGAAATAACGGAAGGACGCTCAAAAGACTATGATAAGTGGATTACAAGAATTAAACTTAATTAAAATTTTATCTCAATGTCACTTTTTAGAAAACATTTAAAAAGAGATGATAAACCCATAATTATTTTTGATGGAGGTACAGGTACTTCCTTTCAAAATATGAATCTAGGAGCATCAGATTTTGGCGGAGATAAGTTTGAGGGGTGTAATGAAAATCTTGTATTAACACTTCCTACAGCAGTTGAGAAAGTGCATAATGATTTTCTTGATTCTGGTTGCGATATTATTGAAACGAATACATTTGGAGCGTCTTCAATCGTTTTAGATGAATATGATTTAGGGCATAAGGCTTATGAAATAAATAAAAATGCTGCACTACTAGCAAATAAATGTACAAAAAAATATACCACTACTAATAATCCTAAATTTGTTGCAGGTTCAATTGGACCAACGACGAAATTACCCACTTTAGGTCATGTTAGTTTTGATATTCTCAAAGATTCATACAAAGAACAAATTGAAGGTTTAATTGATGGCGGAGTAGACCTTTTATTAATCGAAACTTGTCAAGATGTTCTTCAGATAAAATCAGCACTGCTAGCTGCTAGAGAAATTATTAATAAGAAAAAAATTGATATCCCAATAATGGTATCAATAACTGTTGAAACTACAGGAACAATGTTAGTTGGATCAGATATTGCATCTGCACTTACTATTTTAGAGCCTTTTAAATTAGACGTATTAGGTCTTAATTGCGCAACTGGTCCTACAGAAATGAAAGAACATATAAAGTATCTTTCTGAAAATTCCCCCTTCGCTATAAGTTGTATACCCAACGCAGGTTTACCAGAAAATGTTGGAGGTGTAGCTCACTATAAATTAACTCCTATGGAGTTAAAAGTTCAGTTATTAAATTTTATTTATGATTATGATGTTCAAATAATTGGTGGGTGTTGCGGAACAACTCCTGAACATATAAAGTATTTAACTTCGATTATTTCTGAGCTTAAAAATAATAATTATTCAATAAAAAATAAATCAAAAGAAAATTCATTTATACCTTCATCTTCCTCTATTTATAATTCGGTACCCTACAAACAAGATAATTCAATATTAATTATTGGAGAAAGATTAAATGCGAGTGGTTCCAAAAAAGTCAGGGATTTATTGAATAAAGATGATTGGGATGGTCTTATTTCTATTGCTAAACAACAGCAGAAGGAAAATGCTCATGTACTGGATGTAAATGTTGATTATGTGGGTCGTGATGGGGTAAGTGATATGAAAGAGATTACTTCAAGATTAGTAACTAATATTAATTTACCTTTAATGATTGATTCTACTGAAGCAGATAAAATGGAAAGTGGTTTAAAGACTGCTGGAGGAAAATGTATTATAAACTCAACTAATTATGAAGACGGTGAAGAAAGATTTAACAATGTAATGAATTTAGCAATTAATTACGGAGCAGGGTTAGTAATAGGAACTATTGATGAAAATGGAATGGCTAGAACTTCAGAATTAAAATTTAGCATTGCTGAAAGAGCTATAAACAATATTAGAGGTAATGGGATATCTGATCATGAAATATTCTTTGATCCTCTAGCCTTACCAATTTCAACTGGAATTGAAGAAGATAGATTAAATGCCAAAGAAACCATTATGGCCATAAAAGAAATAAGGAATAAAATTAAAAATTGTCATATTATTTTAGGAATTTCAAATATTAGTTTCGGTTTATCACCTCTGGCAAGGGTAAATTTAAACTCGATATTTTTAGATGAATGTATTAAAGCAGGTCTTGACTCTGCAATATTGGCTCCAAATAAAATATTACCCTTGTCAAAGATTAGCGATGAAACTAAAAAATTATGTTTGGATCTTATTTACGATAAAAGAATTTTTGAAGACAATATATGTATATACGATCCACTCGTAGAGTTAACAAAATCATTTGAAGATTTATCATTAAAGGATGTAAATAAACTAGCTGAAAAAAAAGAGAATTTATCTATAGAAGAAAAATTAAAAAATCATATAATTGACGGAGAAAAAATAGGATTAGAAGAATTATTAAATAAATCCCTTGAAAAATATAAACCTCTTGAAATTATAAATACCTTTCTTCTTGATGGAATGAAAGTTGTAGGAGATTTATTTGGATCTGGTCAAATGCAATTACCTTTTGTATTACAGTCTGCTGAAACCATGAAGTTTGCAGTATCAGTACTAGAACCATTTATGGAAACGACAGAAAATACTTCTTCAAAAGGGAAATTTTTAATAGCAACAGTTAAAGGTGATGTTCATGATATTGGAAAAAACTTAGTTGATATTATCCTTACTAATAATGGTTATGATGTAATAAATTTAGGAATTAAGCAAGACGTTAATTCTATAATTGAGGCCCAAAAATTACATAAAGCTGATTGTATTGCTATGAGTGGATTATTGGTAAAATCTACAGCGTTTATGAAGGATAATTTAGAAGCATTTAATGAAGCAAAAATTAAAGTACCAGTCATACTTGGAGGTGCTGCCCTAACACCAAAATTTGTAAATGAAGATTGTAGTGAAATTTATGAAGGAAAGATTCTTTATGGTAAGGATGCTTTTACTGACCTTAAATTTATGGATGAATATATGAAAAATAAGAAATTAGGAAATTGGTCTGACAACAAAGGTTTTATAAATAAAAAGGGAATTAATATAAATTTAGCAGAAGCCAAAAACAAAAAAATTGATTTGGAAAAATCGAATAATATATCTCCTAGCAAAATATCAAAGAAAATCATCACTACTGACAGATCCTCATATGCAATCGAAGAGAGACCAATAAAGCCTCCATTTTGGGGTTCAAAAATATTAACGAGTGAAGAAATTGAAATTGAAAATCTTTTATTTTATCTTGATAAAAAAGCTCTTTTTAGTGGACAATGGCAAATTAAAAAGAATAAAGATCAAACAGTTGATGAATATAATAACTACTTAGATACTTACGCAGAATCATTACTTAAAAAATGGATTAATATTATTAATGATAAAAATTTGATTAAACCTCAAGCAGTTTATGGTTATTTTAAATGCGGAAGAAACCAAAATAATATTGTCTTATTTAAAGAAAATGAAATTGATATATTAGCTAAATTTGAATTTCCAAGGCAAGTTTCTGGAAGTAAATTGTGTATTGCTGATTTTTATTGTGATCTTGTTGAAGGAAAACCTACAGATTGTTTTCCCATGCAAGCTGTAACAATGGGAGAGATAGCTAGCGAATATGCACAAGAATTATTTAATAGTGATAAATATAGCGATTATTTAATTTTTCATGGTTTAGCAGTACAACTAGCTGAAGCTTTAGCTGAATTTATACATGCGAAAATTAGAAACGAATGTGGTTACTCTGATTACAAAAATATATCTAATAAAGAAATTCTTTCTCAAAAATATAGAGGATCAAGATACTCATTTGGCTATCCGGCTTGCCCTAAGGTTTCTGATTCAAAAACTCAGCTATTATTACTTGATGCTGACCGTATAAATCTTTCTATGGATGAATCTGAACAATTACACCCAGAACAGAGTACTACGGCTATTGTTTCTCTCCATTCAAAAGCCAAATATTTTAGTACTTAATTTATCTTTCTTAAATTAATTCCCTTCTAATGATTCTATAACCTCTCGTTGAAATTCTTCCATTTCTTCATTATCACTTAAATCAATTCCTTCACCAGCAGCATTTTGAATTAATTCTAGATAAAAGCTTGCGCCATCACTTACAAGAAATTCCATTGCAGAATCTTCTTCATTTTCTTTGAAAGCTTCGTATAACGCTTTGAAAGCACTATCTTCGGTGAATTCCCAATCCATAAATTTAAGAATGCTTCTATAGAATTTTTACCTCTTTACCCCCCATACTCGTCAACCTTATTTAATGAGAATGTCGTAGTATTTATTATTTATTTACTTTTTTTTATAATTATCATAACTACTTATTCAAGAATGGAAAAAAACGTTTTAGGAGGAAAGCTTGAGATTTGCAGCTGTAAACCTTTAACAGGTTGGTTCAGAGACGGATTTTGTAAATACGACATATCTGATGGTGGTAATCATTCGATATGTTGCGTAATGAATGATAATTTTTTAAATTATAGTAAATCATTAGGTAATGATTTAACGACTCCAATGCCAGATTATTCTTTCCCAGGTTTAGAAAATGGAGATCATTGGTGTGTATGTTTAGAACGATGGAAAGAAGCTAGAGATGATGGATTAGCGCCATTAGTTATATTAGAAGCTACAAATATAATTGTCTTAAATTCTGTAACTTTAAATGAGCTAAAAAAATATCAATATATTACTAATAAATAAAAAATTGTTATTCTTATTTTTTACAATATAAATTATTAATACTATTTTCTTGATGATTTCTAAATGAAGAAAGAAATATATTGGGAAAAGGCTTTACAAAAAACAAAAATTTCAATAAATTCCAAAAGCTTATTCCCTTTAAAAACAATTGATATTACAAAAAATCTATATAAAGGTAATGATTTTATTATTCGTGAATTAGATGTTACCAAATTTAAAAAAAATACTTTAATAGGTCCTAAACATAATCCATTCAAACCATGGGATAAAACTCTAGAAATAGATTCTATTGGATATGATCATCAACTTATATTAAATAAATATCCAGTACAAATAGGACACATACTTTTAATTACCAATGAATGGAAAGAACAAAATGGATGGATAGACATAAAAGATTGGGAAGCCATTAAAAAAGTTAATAAGGATACAACTGGTTTATGGTTTTTTAATAGTGGACCTTTAGCAGGTGCAAGTCAACCTCATAGACATATTCAATTATTAAGAAGGAATCCATCAGAGTTAACTTGTCCTAGAGAAAATTGGATACTAAATTTTTGCAAGGTGAATTATAAAAATGAGAAATTCAGTAAAAACATAATAATAAAGAAGTTTTCAAAATCCTTAAATGAAGAAAATATTTACAAAATTTATAAGGAACTTTCCAATGAATTAGGATTGGGAGAGCCTAAAATAGATAATAAACCAAGATATCCGTACAATTTAATTTTTACAGATAATTGGATGGTTATAATAAAAAGAAAAACAGATAATGTACATGGTATAAGTATAAATGCACTAGGATTTGCTGGTTATATATTAGTTACTTACAAATCAGATATTAAATATTTAAAAAAGTTTGGTCCAGAAAAAATATTAGAAAATCTTTTATAATTAATTTTGTTTATCTCTTTCAATTTGCTTCTCAAGAACTTCAATTGATGCAGTTACTGAAGCAGTTTTACGTTCTAAAGAATCTTTTAAATTATTGAGCATTTCTAATTTCATGTTTTGAAAAAAAATTTTAGATTCTTTTGATGAATTTAATGAACAGAACACTTTTTTTATAAATTGTTAACTTAATAATAAATAATATTAATTATAAAAGTGGAAATATTCTATTTTCTATAAAAATAATTTTTCTCATTAGTCTTATACGGGACTATTAATAAGTCTATTATTAAGTCTTGAATAAGATAATAGAGTATCAGTTTTCAAAAGAAAATTTTAAAATTATCAAATAAGTTGAGAGGGTTAGCCTAAGTAGATAAAAGTTTTAAATTATAAAAATCTAAAAATGTTTAAAAAAGAAAGCGCTCTAAAAATTATATTATAATTCTTATATGAGACTATTAATGAGTCTAATTAATAATCTAATCTAAGACAAATTAGAAAATTGATTTTATTTTAATATTAGCTCTAACAAGCTGTCCTGTTGATGTCCATTTATTTTTTCTTGCTTAAAACCTATTGCAAATAAACGAATTTTAATGTTGCCGTACTGTCTCAAAGGCAGTTCTTCATTTCTCATATAATATTTTTAAAATATTTCTTTAAAATTGATATATTCTTTAACTATTTTTAGTAACGATATAAAAGATATTCAGGAAAATAAAAAAATAGCTAACTCATTCAACTCATATAAGACTATAAAATAGACTACTTTTAAGTCTTATTTAATACCTGATAGACGCTATATGGATTTGATTTTAGCTGAAAATCTACTTTCTATATTAGAAATAATACTATTATTTAGTTGCGTAATATCAGAATCTTTTAGTGTTTTATTTTGATCCCGATATGAAAGTCTAAATGTGTAACTAATATTTTCTTTACCTAACGATTCATCAGAATATATATCTACAAGATTTACATCTTCCAATAATTTTTTACCTGATTTCCTTATAAATAATAGTATTTCATTAATAAAGTATTTTTTATTAAAAATAAAATTAATATCGCGCTCAATTTTTGGTACTGTTGGATAATTTTTAAAAACTGGATTCCATTTATTTTTTCTTGTACATGCATCTGTAATATTAGTAAGTTTTATATTAAAGAGATAGATATTTTTAGGGTTATTTTTTTCCATATGATATTTGGGATGTATTTGACCAAAATAACCTGATTCTTTACCCTCAATGAATAGTAATGCAGTTCTTCCTGGATGCAAAAAATCAATCTTTTCTGTAGTTTTATCGAATATAGAAATCTTTAATGAATCTAAGGCCTCCCTTAGCTTTCCTCTAGCTTCAAAGTATTCTAGTTCCTTTTCTTTTCCTGAATTATCCCACGATTCAAATTTATTATTCCCACAAATAGCACCATTAATAAATTCTTCTTCAATAAAGTTATTATTAATATCCGTAAAAATTTTACCTATTTCGAAGATCCAACAATAATTACTTCCTGATTTAATGTTTTGATTGATAATTTTAATATGTTCTTCCCATAAATTATTTCTTAAACAACTTGTCTCCTTCAATAAAGGATTTGCAATTCTAATCCTATTTTTATTGTCATTAGGTACCAATGAGTAAGTTAATACTTCGTTAAAACCGGAATTTATAAAACCTTGTCTGATTTTTCTGATTGAATTCTGCGAGTTTGTTAATTTTCCAGGAATAAGAGGACTCGGAATATTTTCATCAAACAAATCATAACCAATTAATCTTGCTATTTCTTCAATTAAATCGATTTCTCTGAAGAGGTCCTGAGATCTATTAGGGACAACTTCAACATCCCATCCGTAATTTTTATTTATTAAAGTACACCCAATCAATTCAAGTTTATCTGTTATTTCTTTATCATTTAAATTTCTTTTAATTAATTCATTGGTATTATTATCTGTGCATTTAATTCTTATTGGTCCTAATATCTTGTGAATTCTATCTCTTCGTAATTTTATTAATTTTATATTATTGTTAACATTCTTTGATATAAAAAGCATTTGGTCAGAGATATTAAAAAATTCATTAAACAATTTAATAGCTCTTTTGACAGATAGAACTGTATTTTTATTTGATATACCCTTTTCAAAACGACTACTAGATTCAGTTCTTAAACCAATTTCTTTAGATGATTTTCTTATGGAGCTAGGATTAAATACAGCGGCTTC
This sequence comes from uncultured Prochlorococcus sp., assembly GCA_902623195.1. Taxonomy (GTDB): domain Bacteria; phylum Cyanobacteriota; class Cyanobacteriia; order PCC-6307; family Cyanobiaceae; genus Prochlorococcus_A. The sequence goes on from CACNSV010000026.1 coordinate 10,544, forward strand.
CAAGAATATTGAAGTGGTTGTTTCTGTAACTGATGTTTCAAGGCCTCCAATTACACCTGCTATTGCTATTGGAATATCTACGCATGTAATTACAGTTATATTCCTATTAAGATTATAAATATTGCCATCCAATCCCTGAAGAGTTTCCCCCTCTTTAGCATCTCTAATACCAAAATCATTTTGCGATACACTTTTACCTATTAACTTTGATAATTTATCTTTATCAAATGCATGTAATGGTTGACCCTGTTCTAAAAGAATATAATTAGTAATATCAACAATTAAATTAATAGACTTTATATCTGATTTAACTAGTCTATCTTTTAACCACTTTGGTGATATTTTTTTACCGTTGATATTACTAATAGGCGTTATTGAATAAATTGAATCATGATTAATTGAGTTAGTGTCTTTTATCTGAGGATGAAATTCATTTATTGACAAATTTTCCGATATTTCAAGATCAGTAAGCTTAGTTTGTAATATTGCAGATACTTCCCTAGCAATTCCAATCATTGACATTCCATCTGGTCTATTAGCAGTAATAGCTAGTTCATATATAAAATCATTAAGTTCTAATAATTCTGAGATAGGTGTACCTAATTCAAATTTTTGATAAACTGATTTTTCAAGTATTGCTATACCATCACTTTCCTCTTCTAATCCAAGTTCTGCAAGTGAACAAATCATACCTTCGCTATGTACACCTCTAATATCAGTCGCTTTTATAGTTAAATCAATTTTTTTTAGATAGGCACCAATAGTGGCAACATGTACAAAAATATCAGACTTAACGTTATTTGCTCCGCAAACTATTTGTAATTGTTTAGTGCCAATATCTACCTTACATATAGATAATTTATCAGAATTATTATGTTTTACAGCTGATAATACCTTTCCCAATACTATACCTCTAAATCCAGATGCAGTATCAACTAATGATTCAACTTCAAACCCACCAATTGATAGTTTTTCGGATAGTTGTTCAGGCGTAGTATTTATATCGACTAGCTCTTTTAACCAATTTTGAGAAACTTTCATACTTATTTTTAATTTATTCTAAAAGATTGAATAGGCACTTTCAAAATAGTTTGTTGAACCTGTACAATAGAAAATTATACATTAAAAGTATTATTAAAAAATGGCGAAAAAGGGTACAAGAATAGTTGTTACACTTGAATGCACTGAGTGTCGTAGTACACCATCATCTAAGATGCGTAAACCCGGGGTATCTAGGTATACAACTGAAAAAAATCGTAGAAACACTACTGAAAGATTAGAATTAAAAAAATTCTGTCCTCAGCTAAACAAAATGACCATACATAAAGAAATTAAGTAAATTAAAAATCATGACTAATTCAATTTTTAAGAAACAGCTTTCTCCAATAAAGCCTGGTGATCCTATTGACTACAAAGACGTAGAGCTGTTAAAAAAGTTCATTACTGAAAGGGGTAAAATTCTTCCAAGGAGGATGACAGGTCTTACAGCAAAACAGCAAAGGGATCTAACATTGGCTGTTAAAAGAGCAAGGATTGTTGCTTTACTTCCATTTGTAAATCCTGAAGGTTAATTGCAATACTTATTTGAAAGACTTAACTAATTTAAAGACTTATATAATTGATTCTAAAAATCCTATTGAAATAGATGATGCTATTTCTTTAGAAATTAATAATAAAGTAAAAAATATCTGGATACACGTTAGTTATCCTTCAAAATTATTTGAATTTGATTCAGAGATAGATATATATGCTAAAAAAAGATCTTCAAGTTTATATTTAATAGATAAATGCATATCAATGCTTCCGAAAAATATAATAGAGCAATCGAACTTAAAGAAAAACAAATCTTCAGAAACATTGAGTGCCTGCATAGAGTTAAATGAAAATGGTTCAATAAAAAAATATAAACTTTTAGAGACACTTATTAAGCCAAATTATGAATTAACTTACGAAGATACTAATGAAATTTTAGAATTAGAACCTAAAGAAGAATATGAATTAATTTTATTAAATAACTTACTAAAAAAAAGTTATAATTATAGGAAAAAGAAAGGTGCAATAACATTTAATAATTCATATTCAAAGATTTTATATAATAATAATAATTCTATTTCATTTGAAACAATTGAAATAACTCAAGCTCATAAGCTAGTTTCTGAAGCTATGATTTTAATGGGAAATGTCACAAGTTTCTATCTTAAGGAAAATAATATTCCTGCTCCATTTAGAACGCAGAAAATAAATTGTGATTCAAAAAATATATTAGAAAGAAACTTTAATAGCCCGGTTAAATACATTATTCTTAAACAATTTATCGGAAAAAGTTTTATATCATTAAAAAGTGATATACATGAAACTCTTGGATTGGATTCTTATGTTCAGACGACATCACCTTTAAGAAGATATTTAGATCTGCTAGTTCAAAGGCAATTATAT
>CACNSV010000027.1 GCA_902623195.1 uncultured Prochlorococcus sp.
ACCATTAAAATTGTTAGATCCTCATTTAGATTATTTATCTCCATAATTATTTGCCTTTCTGTTTCATTATCTAATGCGCTTGTTCCTTCATCCATTATTAAGATATTTGCGTTTTTATAAAATGCTCTTGCAATAGCAATTCTTTGTATTTGTCCGCCGCTTAAAGTTATACCTTTTTCTCCAATGATAGTTCTATAACCAAGTGATTTTGATTGTATGAAATTATGAATTTTCGCCTTTTTAGCAGAGTTTTTTAATTTATCAAAATCAATTTCATTAAAATTTTCTCCAAATGCGATATTTTCAGCGATTGTATTATCCGTCAAATAAATATCTTGAGGGACATGAGCGATTGAATTTCTCCAAAACTTTATTAAATCTGGATCATTATCATTATTTACACAAATATTATCTACAAAGATTTTACCTGATGATGGATTTAATAATCCCATTAAAATATCTAAAAAAGTACTCTTCCCACAACCAGTTTGTCCTATAATTCCTATTTTTTGACCCTTTTTAATTTTTAAATTTATAGAATCTAATACTAACGGGGCTGATCCAGAATATTTAAATGAAATATTTTCTAAGTTTATTTCTTTGTTAAATTTTAATTTTTCGTTCTTACTAATCTTATCATTTATTAAAGAAGAAGAATTTATTAAATTAATTACATTATTAACACTTGCAAGATTAGATTTAATTGAAGCCCAGGAATTATATATTTGTTGCATTGCAGGAAGCATTCTTTGTGCAGCTAAGGCCAATGTTCCCAAAAGACTAATTAATTCCGGCCTTGATACATCGCTCTTAGTTAATGAAAAGGCAGACAATGAAATTATCAAAATACCTAAAGCCTCTAGGCTGTATCTTGGAAATGAGGCCATAGTAATATTTTGTGATTCTTTCATTCTCATTGGACGATCCGCTCCTTGATAAAGCTTTAAATACGCATTCTGAGAATTATTTAATAAAACATCTCTTATTGAACCTAACCCTTCTTGTAAAGCTTTAATTATTACTATATTATTCCTCAGAATATACTTACTATTATTTACAAAAGTTTTTTTTGAAATATTCCCAATTATTAAATACAAAGAAGAAAATATAAGAATTGATGATGTTGCTAAAGTTTTATTAATAGCAAACAATGCAATAATTAATCCTAAAACAATTAGAGTCGAAGTAAATAATAGTAATATTTGTCGAAGGACTTCAACAGTATTTGCAATTTCTTTCATAATAACTGAAATAAGACTGCTGCTATTACGATCTAAATGGTAACGGTATGGCTTATATAAAGTAACTTTAAAAGCTTGAATACTTAAATCACTGCCGATATTTGCAGCAAGCATATTATTGAACCATAGATTAAAAAATCTGATAAATGCACAAATAATAGAAGCAGACACAAATATAGTTGTTACTAACAAGAGAAAATCATCATTACTTTCAATTCTCAGAAATTGAGTTATGTTAAATAAAATTTTGAATTTAGAAATAGACTCAGGCTCTATCAAAATCTGAAGAAAAGGTACAACAGCAACTAGTGAAAAAATTTCTGATAATGAACTAGCCAGCATTAAAAAAAGGAGAAAAATAATTTGTACTTTTCTTTTTGTTGATATGATTTTCCATAACTTTAGTATTAAATATGATATTGAAATATTTTCTAAATTTTCTGATGGCATAAAACAAATTAGTTATTTATGCAGTCATTATATTTAATTAAAGGTTAATTACTTTAAATAAATTCTTCTTTGAACAATATTTTATTTAAATTTGATAAATTAAACTTTTCGCCAGACTGCTAATAATTTACCCTGAAAAACAACTTGATCTAAATTGAGTTCTATAGGTTCATAAGCAGGATTTGCAGCCTCTAAAAATATTTTTTCATTTCTTTTAATAAAATATTTTAATGTAGTTCCTAAGCCTGGCACCATAGCACTAACTATCATTCCATTTCGCAAAGAGAAAGCATCTTTTACTGGCTCCATTAAAACCATATCACCATGAGCGATGCAAGCATCAATCATAGAATCTCCATTAACAGTAAGTGCAAATACATCTTCTCTTTTAAGAATATCTGAAATATTTAAATTTTGATTAATATCAGAATAAGTTTCAATTAATCCGCCAGCAGCAACTGATCCCAAGACAGGAATGCCTTCAATAATTTCATCAACTAACTGCAACGTCCTTGCTTTACCTTCTTGCCAAGAAATATAACCTTTTTCCTGAAGGTGTTTTAAGCGACTTTGAATAGGTGCTGGCGATTTTAAGCCCATAGCCTTCATCATCTGTCTTATAGATGGACTATGCTGAAAATTCTTCATATAATCTTTTATCCATCCATATAACTCATTTTGAGCATCTGTTAAGTCAGCCTCAGAACGATTCAACATTAATATTTATATGTACTAATACATTTGTACCGTTTTACTCATTAAATTGCAAGTATGTTAAGAAAGTAGGCACGATAACAGTGCTTGTTGTACATGCATTCTATTTTCAGCCTGCTCAAAAATTCTACTTTTTTCACTTTCCATAACATTTTCACTTATCTCCTTTCCTCTATAAGCGGGAAGGCAGTGTAAAACAATTGCATCTTTATTTGCCTGATTAATTAAATTTTGATCAATTGTATATCCATTAAAATCTTTATCTTTAACTTCTTTTTTACTTTCTTCTCCCATAGAAGACCATACATCTGTATATAAAACATTTGCTCCTTTGACTGCAGTATTGGGGTCATTAAATATTTTTAATAATTTATCACTTTTATTAATTTCTTTCGCCTTTTGAATAACTTGAGGATTTGGCGAGTATCCTTTAGGACAAGCTATTCTCACTTCAACTCCTAATATAGCTCCACAAAGAATTAAGGAGTTTGCGACATTATTACTATCTCCTATGAATGTTAAAATAGCATTATTAAAATCGCCAAATTCTTCTTGAATAGTTAGAAAATCAGCCAATGCCTGACAAGGATGTTCAGTATCAGTTAGGGCATTTATGATAGGCTTTGAAGACCATTTAGCATACTCTTCCAAAGTAGTATGTTTAAAAGTTCTTATTGCTAAAGCATCACAATATCTATTTAGGACTCTTGCTGTATCTTTGATTAATTCTCCTCTACCAATTTGTGATGTATTTGGATTTAATTCAATAGTTGTACCTCCAAGTCTTTGCATAGCTACTTGAAAACTAACTCTTGTTCGAGTAGATGATTTATCAAAAATTAATCCTAAAACTTTATTTTTAAAATTAAATTCTAAATCCGTGTTTTTAAAACTTTTTGCTAACTTTAATAAAAAAATTACTTCATCTTTAGATAAATCTATATTTGATAAAAAATGCTTATTAGAAAGTTTGTAAGGCTTAATCATGCAATAAATTAAAATTTAAAAATTAAGCAGGCATTTTTGTCTCAGAGAGCAAAGTTTTTAAATCTTCACCTTCGATAACCTCTTCAGATAGTATTTTTTGGGATATAGACTCTAATAAGGATAAATTATTTCTAAGAATTTTTAAAGCTTTTTCATGTGCATCATCAACCAAGTCTCTAACTTCTTTATCAATTGCTTGAGCAGTAGCATCACTTACAGCTCTTCTAGGATTATTACCATTACCAAGGAATTGTCCCCCACCTTGTTTGTCATAAGCAAGTGGACCTAAAATCTCACTCATTCCAAAAGTACCCACCATCTGTTCAGCAATATCTGTAGCTCTCTGTAGATCATTTGAAGCACCAGTTGTTATTTTCCCAAATACAATTTCCTCAGCAGATCTTCCTCCAAGTAATGTTGCGATTTGACCTTGAAGTTCTTCTTTCGAATTTAAGAACCTCTCTTCTGTAGGAAGTTGAAGGGTATAACCAAGAGCACTCATACCTCTTGGAACAATCGAAATCTTTGCAACCTTCGAACCTCCTGGCATAAGATGGCCAACAATAGCATGACCTACTTCATGATAGGCAACAACTTTTTTTTCATCATCTTGTAGAACTCTACTCTTCTTTTCAAGTCCAGCGACAACTCTTTCTATAGCTTCACTTAAATCCTGTTGCTCAACACTCTTTCTGTTCCCTCTGGCAGCTAATAAAGCTGCTTCATTAACCATGTTAGCTAAATCAGCACCAGCAAAACCTGAAGTGGCTTGAGCAATAGAATCTAAATCTATTGAGTCAGATAATTTAACCTTTTTAGTATATATCTCAAGAATAGTTTTTCTACCTGACAAATCTGGTCTATCAACTAAAACTTGTCTATCAAATCTTCCAGGTCTTAACAGAGCTGCATCTAAAACTTCAGGTTGGTTTGTTGCTGCCAAAACAATAACAGGTTTATCAGAAGCTGTGAATCCATCCATTTCTGTAAGCAATTGATTCAGAGTTTGTTCTCTTTCATCATTTCCACCAACAACGCCCATTGATCCTGATCGACTTTTACCAATTGCATCTAATTCATCAATAAAAATTATACATGGGGCTTTTTTCTTAGCTTGCTCAAATAAATCTCTAACTCTTGCAGCACCAGCACCGACAAAGAGTTCAACGAATTCAGAACCAGAAATAATAAAAAATGGAACTTCAGCTTCTCCTGCTACAGCTTTTGATAGAAGAGTTTTACCTGTTCCTGGTGGTCCAACTAATAAAACCCCTTTGGGAATTCTCGCACCTATGTCAGTATACCTTTCAGGTTTTTTTAAAAAGTCAACTATTTCAGTTAGTTCATCTTTAGCTTCATCAACTCCTGCAACATCATCAAATGTAATTTTAGATTCATCATCCGGAACGTAAACTTTAGCCTTACTTTTAGTAAAGCTTAATGCTCCTTGAGCTCCTCCTCCTCCCATACTTCTTCTTGCAAAAAACTGTAGAACTAAGATAAAAATTAATGGCGGAACTACCCAACTAAGAATTGTTGAAAAGATATTTGGTTTTTTAGGAGGAGCCGCAGCAAATTCAACACCCTTATTCTCTAATCTTTGCGGTAGATCCATATCAAAAATTGGAGTTGTAGCTAATACAGAAGGTGCTCCTTCTTCTGCCCCATTTAATTCATATCTAATTTGTTCTTGAGTTATATAAGCCCTTTTAACTTCACCATCATTTACTTGATCAATAAAAAGAGAATATGGAACTCTTGGTATCTGCATATTTTGGTTGGGAAACAGACTGCTAAATAGTAATAGAGCACCAACACCAATTAAGATAATATTTATGATTCCAAATCTTCTATTAGGTTGATTATCATCCTGTCTTATGGGCATAATTTTTCACTAATTTAATACTATTATAAACTAACCAACCTATTTTTGTATTTGAAATTTCAATATGGAGTGAGAACCGTAAGTCTAATTTTAAAGATCAATTGAAAGACACTTTAGTTAGCTATGACTTCTTAGATAAACATCCCTATCTAAGGGTATTATTTCTTTTAAATTTAAATTTATAACTTCATCCATAGATTTAAACTCAAAATCTGAAAATGGATTCATCCCATTTTTACCCCCGATTATTTTAGGTGCAATAAAGGTATAAAATTCTTGAATACATCCTGACTTTACTGCTGAGGTAGCTAGTTTAGGCCCACATTCCCATAAAACTTTATTACAACCTTTTTCGGCTAAGATTCTTGAAAGAATTTTGGGGTCATCTGATGGAATTTTTTCAATCAAAACATTTTTAGGAATCCTTCTTAAATTTTCTTCATTAGCTGTTGAAGAATCATATACGATTAGAGTATTTGCTAAATCAGTATCCCATAATTTTGCTTTTTTTGGTAAATCTAGAGTTTTGGTAAAAACAACCCTCAATGGTTCCACTTTTTTTGATCCACGAGTTGTCAAAATAGGGTTATCATTTCTCAATGTACTACCACCAATAATTATTGCATCAAAGTCAGCTCTAATTTTATGAACTAATGAGCGGGAATTTTCAGAAGTAATCCATTTACTCTTACCATTTTCTAGGCCTACCCTACCATCTATGCTCATTGCCCACTTTAGAACTCCGTAGGAACAACCATTTAAATTTTTATAAATAAATGATTTATTTAATTCCAATGCCTCACTTTCACACAAGCCCAAATTAACTTCGATCCCTGCATTCTCTAATAATCTAATTCCCTTACCTGCCACTCTTAAATCTGGATCTTTTATAGATACAAATACTTTTTTAATTCCTGAAGATATTATTCTATCTACACATGGAGGGGTTTTCCCGCTATGACAACAAGGTTCAAGATTGACATATAATGTGCCACCAGTAGCATCATCTTTTAGATTATCAAATGCCATCGCTTCAGCATGAGGCATACCAGATTTCTCATGAAACCCTTCTGAAATTAATTTCCCTTTTTTATCAAGAATTACTGCTCCAACAAGTGGATTTGGACTTGTAAAACCTTTACCAAGAGAGGCCAAACTAATTGCTCTTATCATCCATTTTTTGTGAATGAAATTATCTAGCTTCATTTTAAGATTGGGTTCTTAATGCCCTCCATTCTTTAACTAAAAAAGGAGGAACAGGTAGCTCGGAGAACACCCCTTCTAAAGAAAGTCTTAAAGGTCTGTTTTGAGAGATGTCTTGAAGCAAACTTTCTAAATCAAATTCTGCTGCAGCTTGTCTATTATCTTCTGCAAGTTCAATATTCAATAAAGTTATGTCATCTAACTTCCATTTCTTTCTCCCAGACTCTACATCAAGGGCAAGAGGATGATCAATCCTTAGATTTCCAGGATATCCAATTATCCTTAAGACTAACTTTTCATTATTAACTGGTGATTTATATGCAACCAATTGCCAAGTCTCATAATCTAAGTCTCTGAGGAATTCTGTACTTGCATTTATTAACCCACCATTTACTTTAGTTTCTGCAATTTCAGCGTAAGATTTTGTAGGAATAAACAATAAAGGGATAAAAACTAGGCAAATTAGGATTTTGGCAAAGTATTTATTTATTAATTTTGAAATTTTCTTCATTTTCAGAGTCCATCAAGGCATCGAGTGTAACAGCAGTCCTCACAAGAGAGTGATATTTTTTTAGAATTTTGCGATTTCTCTCAATTGATTTTGAAAAATCTCTAGATTCATTATCTGAGAAACTTTTTGTTAAATCGTTTGAATCATCCTCTATTAGTTCTAAATAATCTTGTTTGTTAATAAGAGCTAACAGTAATTCGTGTAATCGCTTTCTTCTTTCAGACAATTAGTCACTTTATAATTGACTTGTTTAATAATAGGATAATTTTACAACTTACACAAATAAAAATTCTTTAACATTCAATTTAATACTTGATGAAAAAAATTAAGAGAAAAATTTATGTCATAGGACTAAATTCTTTTAAAATTGAAGACTTATCTCTAGAAACTCAAGAACTTTTTCATAAAGTTAAAAACATTGCGGCACCCTATTCCTACATACATCAAATAAAGGAGTGGGTGTCAATGAAATTGATTGAAGAGAAAGATTTTTATGAAAGTAAAAGCAATTTAGATTTAATTAATTGGCTTAAATCTCTTAATAATGATGTAATACTCATCTCCAGAGGTGATCCACTTTGGTTTGGAATTGGAAGAATCCTTTTAAACAACTTTTCCAAAGATGAATTATTTTTTTATCCAGGTAAAACAAGTCTTCAATTAGCTTTTAGCAGATTAAAAAAATCATGGCAAGATGTTAAAGCAGTTAGCATTCACGGCAGAGAAACAAATGCATTAATAAAATGTCTAAAGTCTAAAGAAAAAAAGATAGCAATACTAACAGAGCCTAAAAATAATAATTTAGAGTTAATTAGACAAAATCTAAAGGAACTAGATCTAGAGAATTCTTATGAATTTTGGCTATGCGAGGAAATAGGTTCTAAAGATGAGAAAATAAGATTAATATCACACAAAGAAAACCTTCCTGTAAAAATATCAGATTTAAATATAGTTGTTCTTTTAAAGAAAGAAAGAAATTATGCAAGTAAAAATTTACCTCTTTTTGGTATCAGTGACTATACTTTCAAAACATTTGATGACAGGCCAAATTTATTAACAAAAAGAGAAATCAGGATACAAGTACTTGCTGATTTAGAGTTACCAGAATTTGGGACTTTACTAGATATTGGAGCAGGCTGCGGGACAATTGGTCTTGAGGCTCTAAGATTAAGACCAAATTTAAAATTAATATCTATAGACAAACGATTTGGAAGTCAATCCCTTGTTAAAGAAAATGCAAAGAAATTAGGAGTTTCTCCCAAAAAAATAATTGAAAGTGATGTAAAACAATTTTTAATTAATGATTTGAATAATTTATTTTCTGATTCAAATAGGGTTGTTATTGGTGGTTGTGATAAAAAGACAAAAATCGATATTATTGAAGCCATTACAAAATTTCTCAAAAGAGGGGACATAATAGTTTTACCTATCATCACCTATGAAGTTTTACAGAAAATTTCTAATTGTCTCAGACAACTTAATTACGAAACTAGTATGAATCTTATTCAAACCTTTAAAGGATTAAGTATTTCAGAGGGGACAAGATTTGAACCCAATAATCCTGTATTCATTATTAAGGGAAGAAAAAAGTAAAAAAGATTTATTTATCAGGTTTAGCTACATGTGGTAAACCCCATCCCAATTTATTTCTCAAAACCTGAAAAAACTCATGATCATCAAGTCTAATAAACTTAACAGGATGCGTACTTTTTCTTATTAGAACTCTATCTTCAGGCCATACGTAACATCCAGCATTACCGTCTACAACCATTATTAATCTTTCAGGAGTAGCAGGAAAAACAGTAACTGGTTCGGAATCATTAAAGACCAAAGCTCTAGAGGCTAATGAGTGTGGAGCGATTGGAGTTAATTGAACCACGGGACAATCAGGAGTTATTACAGGACCTCCAGCACTTAATGAATACGCTGTTGATCCTGTTGGAGTAGATAGAATCACTCCATCAGCGGAAATATCAACAGGGGCATGCTTCCCAATTGATATTTCAAAATGGCACATACTTGTTAATGGCTCTCTGTGTAAAGCCATTTCATTAAGACATAAAGACTCCCATCTCCTTTGATCATTTCGCATGACACTGATAATTAAACTATTCCTTTCTTCTATCTCCCAATCACCTTGAATTAGTTTATCCAATGCATCTTCAAGATTAGATAAATAAGCTTCTGCCAAAAAACCTAAATGGCCAGTATTAATTGTGAGAATTGGGATTTTTGCAGGAGCAGTTTGCCTAGCTGCAGATAAAACAGTTCCATCTCCACCAAGGACTATTGCAAAATCAATAGAGGAATTGAAACCATCTGGTACACAATTTGTATATCCAAGTGGCCTTACATGTTGATCAGGATTTGCAAAACCTACCATCCCTCCAGAGCTACTAACTCTTACAACTTTATAATTAGAACTTTCCAACTTTTTTTGAACAGAGATAGCTGTCTTGACAGCTAAATCTTTTCCATCATTGACGATTAGTCCAGCTTTTCGTACCAATCAAGGAATCTATAACTAACTATACCTTAAACCAAATTACTCTATTAAGGCTAATTTTGAAGCTAATAAACTTTACTAAAATTGTTTTAAAAACCTTAAATCATTATTATAAAATCTCCTAATATCATCTATTTGATGCCTTACCATACAAAATCTTTCGACTCCTAAGCCTGCAGCAAAACCTGTCCACTTCTCTGAATCTATTCCCATTCTATCAAGCACCATTGGATCAACCATCCCACACCCCATAACTTCCAACCATTTCCCATTCCATTGAACATCTACTTCAGCCGATGGTTCAGTAAAAGGGAAATAACTAGCCCTAAATCTGATAGGTAAGTCGCCAAAAAAAGTTTTTAAAAAAGTGAGTACAGTTCCTCTTAAATGACTAAAGTTAATACCTTCATCAATACATAAAACTTCCACTTGATTAAAAACTGGAGAATGTGTCGCATCAACAGCATCTCTTCTGTAAACCCGACCTGGAGAAATAATCCTAGTCGGTGGTGGATTCTCTTTTAAATATCTTATTTGCACAGGAGATGTATGCGTCCTTAATAGTAAATTATCGTTTAAGTAAAACGTGTCTTGCATATCTCTAGCAGGATGATTTTTAGGTATATTTAAAGACTCAAAATTATAAAAATCTGATTCAATTTCAGGCCCATTTGCTACTGAGTAGCCTAATCCACAAAAAATATCAATTATTTCATCTTGAGTGGAGAGTAATGGGTGTTGATTACCTTTAGGAGTTCCAGTGGATGGAATAGTTACATCTAATTTCTCATTTTGAATTTTCAACTCTAAGGCATAGTTTAGTAGTTGATTCCTTCTCTCACTTATAGCTTCGAGTAGATTAGTTTTAAGAATATTTGCTTTTTGACCAATTTTTGGTCTATCTTTACCTTCTAATTTGCCCATATTATTTAAAATATTTGATAATTTTCCTTTTTTGCCAAGCAAAGAGACTCTTAATATTTCTAAATCACTTTCTTTTTTTGTATTTTTTATATCCTGATAAGCAGAATCAGAGAGACTTTCCAACTGACTCTGAATTTGATCTAGTAATTCAATTTCACTCACTGATATAGTAAAAAATGGTATTAGTTCATATTACTTAACCATAGTGCATATTAAAAATTATTTTTCCAAATGGATTCATTAAATATTTTAATTAGTAATGATGATGGCATTTTTGCTGATGGGATAAGATCACTTGCTAAAAATGCGTTAAAGAGAGGTCATAATGTCACTGTTGTATGCCCAGACCAAGAGCGATCTGCAACAGGTCATGGATTAACTTTATCTTCACCAATAAGAGTTGAAAAAGCAGATGCATTATTTCAGCAAGGGATTAAAGCATGGGGATGCTCAGGTACTCCTGCTGATTGTGTAAAGTTAGCTTTATCTGAATTATTAGATTCAAAGCCTGATTTAGTTCTTTCTGGTATTAATCAAGGTCCTAATTTAGGCACGGATATATTTTGTTCTGGTACTGTAGCCGCGGCTATGGAAGGAACTCTTGAAAATATACCTTCAATGGCCATTAGTTTAGCTGACTTCAAATGGAGAGATTTTGAATTTGCAAGTGAAGTTTCTTTAAAAATTGCTGAACAAGCTTTAAAAAATAATTGGCCGAAATCATTACTTCTTAATTTAAATATTCCACCGTGTCAAAAAAGTGAAATAATAGGAGGCTCTTGGACAAGATTGTCAATCAGAAAATATAAAAATCAATTTTCAAAAAGAGAGGATCCCAGAGGAGATACTTATTTTTGGTTAGCTGGAGAAGCTGTAATAGATCTCAACTCAAAGGGATATGGGCCAAAAAATTGGCCTAGCGATGTTTCCCAAATAGAAAAGAAAAAACTCTCATTAACTCCAATTGAGCCTGATTTATTCTGGAGAGATAGTTTAGATATGCTTCCTAATATTCAACTTTTATAGATTCTTCTAAGCAACCATAAAGATAAACATAATCCTACAAAATGTGCTGCAATAACTTGAGTATTACTTAAAACAGAGAGAATTTCTAATCCAGTAATCGCAACATCTGAGCTAGTAGCTATTGCAATACCCTGTGTTTGAGTGGAGGCTTGTATAAAAAGCGCCCCCATAAGAGCCTGATAACCAATAAGTCCAAATAATATACCTAATAAATCAATAAATAAACCTCTTTTAATAAGTTTGCTAGTTTGACCTCTTGAGGGTCTAACATTACTTGAAATTGCTCTACCAGTTTTTACAATTAACCACCCTTGCCAAAGGCTAAGAAATAGTAAGACTAAAGATAGTGTTGTTAATGATAATCCTGGTGCCAAACTAAGCTGTCCTTCGCTATCATTACTTACAACATTTGAAAAAAGCAAAACAGATGTTACTACAACACCTAGAATAGATTGAATCCAAAAGCGTATCCAACCGATCCTTCGCATTCCAAATGAAAGCAACTGAAAATCTATTTTGTCAGCCATTCATTTGATTAAATAGGTTATTTATTCAAATTTGCCACCAAATTCATAAAATTGCACGCTATATTGTGATCTCTTTAATATCCCCATCTGAAGTCAAAGCACCTACCTCTATCGCAATTGGAAGTTTTGATGGTCTGCATGAAGGTCATAGAAGATTAATTAAAACTGTTGTAAGAAATAGTCAATACACTCCAACCATCGCAAGTTTCTGGCCACATCCAAGAGAAGTATTATTTGGTGAGGCCAGATTAAGACTTGACCTCCCAGAAGAAAAGCTTCCACTCTTAGAGAATCTTGGAATAGAACAATTAGTCTTAATTCCTTTTGATAAAAAGTTATCCAAACTTAGTGCTAATGAATTCTTAAACGATATTCTTTTTAATCAACTTCAAACAAAAAGTATTTCAGTTGGAGAGAACTTTAGATTTGGCTACAAAAGACAAGGAGATATCAACACCATTAAGGAATCAATAAAAAATCACAATATCACTTTGAATATAGTCTCACTTTTAGAAGATAATTATGGAAGAATAAGCAGTAGTAGAGTTAGAGAATTATTACAGAAATGTGATTTAGAAAATGCTAAGAAATTGCTTCAAAGGCCTTATAATTTTTCTGGTAAAGTCGTGAAAGGTAAGGGGCTTGGTAAAGAGATAGGATTCCCAACTGCAAATCTAGAAATAGATGGAAGAAAATTTTTACCAGGAGAGGGTGTTTACGCAGCTTGGACCTTTGCAAACAAATTCAAA
>CACNSV010000028.1 GCA_902623195.1 uncultured Prochlorococcus sp.
TTTCAAAATAGTAAAAAACCGTTAATTGAAGAAAGATCGCATATAGTTGAAGTTCTTATTGATTTAGTTTCTAAAAGTTCTTATATTTTTTTATACAATGCTTTCCACTTTTATACGATAAGAAGTTTTTGTTGCTTTTTTGATGCCATCTCCTTTTGCTAATTCGATATTTCTTATTGCCGTGACCATGTCTCTGAATTCATGTGGCTCTAAACTAGCCTTATGATCAGGTCCAGGCATGTTTTTATCAAGGGTTAAGTGCTGCTCAGATAATTGAAAAAACAATAATAGATATGGTTTTGTAATTTAATAATTAAAATAATTTGTTATCTATTTTTTTAATGATTCTAAATCACTTGGTCTACCAATATCCATCCATTTTTCATGAATTGGGTAAGCGATAATTTTATCATTTTTACACTTTAGCCTTGTAAATAATTGGGGCATATCAATTTGTTCACCTGATTCAATTAAGGATAAAGTTTGTGGGCTTAACACGTATACTCCAGCATTTATGAAAGAGGTTATTTCAGGTTTCTCTTCAAAATCAATTATGTTTAAACCTTTAACTTTTACAACACCAAATTGATTTTTAAATGTATATTTCCTTATTGCCATAGTACCTGCGGCTTTATGTTCAATATGGAATTTAAGTAAATCATCGTAATTAATATCTGTTAAAACATCTCCATTAGTTACAATAAATGGGTTTTGAATTCTTTTTTTTATTAAGTAAAGTGCTCCTGCAGTACCTAAAGGATTACTTTCCCTTACATAACTAATTTTTACTCCATGCCGTTTCCCATCTTTGAAATAGTCTTCAATCATATCGCCTAAGTAATTTATAGAAATTATGAATTCACAAAAACCACGCTTTTTTGCTCTTAATATTATGTGTTCAAGGATTGGTTTGTTTTCAACTTTTAAAAGAGGTTTTGGACAATTATAGGTATATGGCCTTAATCTTTTGCCCTCGCCACCAGCCATAATAACCATTAAATTATTTTCTCTTGAGCTAGTTTTTAAATTATCCCATAAATGCAAACCAACTATTTGATTAGATTTATTAATTACAGGTATCTGTTGAATTTTATTTAAAAGCATTAGTTCTTTGATAGCACTTTCTGATATATCTTCTGATACCGTAAAGGGGTTTTTATTCAAAATAGATTTTATACGAGAGTCTAAATTTTCTCCCTTTAGTAATCCCCTTCTAATATCGCCATCAGAAATTGTTCCTAAAATTTTTCTTGATTCGTCTGATATTAAAATAATTTGGAAACCTGTCTTATTTAAATTTAATATTGCTTCTCTTATGGTGGAGCTTAAAGGTAATAAACATTTCTCCCAATTATGATTTGTTGATATAAACATTTATTATTTTTAATCTTCAAAATATTTTAGCAAGGAAAATGCCTCGGCAGCATTAAATCCAGACTGGGAGCCTCTTACAGAAGCTAATGCTTTAATTGCCTTAATACTTCTTGGGAAAGGGAAATTACTAATTTCACCTTCATAAATTTTAATTAATTCGCATTTATCTTTAATAGTTTCATTAATATCAACATAATAGTTCGGTTCGAAAATAACCTCTCTATTTAAAGAGGCATCAGTTTCCGATAATGTTTCATAAGTTAATACTTTTTTAATTGAAGGGTACCTAAACCATTTAGTACATGCCGCAGCAGCCTCAAAAGTTACTTTATGATCACTATGAGCATCTCCAGGATGTGGGATGAAAATCTCCTCCGGCAAAAATTTATTAAATATTTTTGATATTGAGTTGATGAATTTTGATTTTGGTATTTGCTCTAAAGAAGTAGTTTCAAAATTTAAGGGGAAAAAATTTGAGTCTTTAATGCCTAAACCTTTTTTTACATTTTTAATTTGAATTTCTTTATTAAGTATTTCTTTTTTAGACCAACCTCCATCTTCAGTAATTTTTGTTACCAATATCCAAGCTATTTCATCACCTTCTTTCTTTCTTTTTAAAAGAGTCCCACCACAGCCAAGTAATTCATCATCTGGATGTGGTCCTATTACAATTGTTTTCATATATACTCTCCAATTGATAGGTTTATAGGAGGATCGATTTCTGTTATTTTTATAGCAACATCACTGCATTTTACAATATATTTATTATCTTCAATATCAATAATTTTACCAGGCTCGGTATTTGCGGCTTCAAATGGATATATTTCTACTGACCAAACTTTATGCTCTATTCCATTAAGAAAAAATGAGGCTCCTGGGTAAGGCTTACTTAATCCTCTTACAAGATTTTTTATACTTTTGGCACTCATTCTCCAATCAATTAAGCCATCTTTATGTGTTCTTTTTCTCCATGAGTTTGCAATGAGGTTATTTTGAGGAAATGATTTTAAATCTTTAAGTTTTAAATGTTCAAGAATTTCTAAAAGTTGTAGTTTGCTTACTTTAAGAATTTTTTCGTACAAGGTTTGTGCATTATCTAAATCTGTAATATCTATTTCTTTTTGAGAAATAATTGGACCACTATCCGCTGTTAATTCCATAAAAAAGAAAGTTGAAGCTGTTTTTTTTAAACCTAAAACTAATGACCAAATAATAGGGTGCCTCCCCCTATTTTTTGGTAATGCGGCGGGATGGAATCCAATCGTCCCATATTGTGGGATATCTAAAATTTCTTTTGGCAATAATTTTGACCACCCCAGGCAAAAAATAATATTAGGTTTAATTTGTTTTATTAGATGAATTAAACTTTCTGAGCCCATATCATCTATATTAAAGAATGGTAAATTTGAAACTTTGCAAATTGGCTCTAGATCAAAATAATCTGAGTTAAAAGTTGAATTTTTTGTAGAAATTACAGCTTCGATTTTAAAATTAAAATTAATAATAGTTTTTAAAAATTCTGCAGAAGTTCTAACACAACCAATAAAAATTATTCGCATTTTAGAAATAAATAAGTTTTTTTTTAAAGATCATAAAATTGTTTTTTTAGGATATTCTTAAAATCATAATTCCTAAGGATCGTAGCTATCTTTTTTGAAGCGCCAGGATTACCATATGGCGAGACTACATTTTTTAAATCTAATTGAAATTCTTTAGAGAATATTTTTTTAAATGCAATCTCTAATGAATTATAATTTGCTTCACAATCTACTACGCTTTTAGCTTTTAACCTGCCTTTTTGACGTTCTCCAATATTAATTGTTGGTTTTTTCATAAAAGGTACCTCGAGTAAACCACTTGATGAATTTCCAAGAACAGCATCTATATATTTTATTAAGCTAAGATAACGAAGTTGGCCAAGTGAATTAAAACTAAAGGCATTATCGTTTTTTTCTACAAAATCATTTATTAATTCGAAAATAAATTTATTTTCTGGGTCTGCATTTGGCATGGTAAAAATAAAATTAGTATTTTTTAAATCACTAATAAAATTTATCAGTTCTTTCATTCCAAGAATTGAGTTCTTTTTATCTAAAGTAACAGGATGATAAGTAATCAAAATATTTTTTTCATTAAACTTAAAATTCAAATCATTTTCTAACTCAAATTTGCTTAATAGCTTTATCTTACTTATAGCATCAATCCCAAGCCCACCAACATCATGAACTCTATCAGGCTGTTCTCCCAATTGAATTACTCTTTTTTTATATTCTTTGTTAGCAACAAAATGTATATGTGAAAATTTGGTGATTGAATGCCTTATGGATTCGTCAATTAATCCTTCAGTTCTCTCGCCTCCATGAATATGAGCTATTGGAATATTTGCGAAACAAGCAGGTATTACTGCTGATAAAATTTCATATCTATCTCCAAGAACAATTATAAGATCGGGATTTATTTCCTGATATGTCTTTGCAAATCCCTCTACCCCTTTTGCTACTGCAATAGATATATCTCTTGAGGTATCTGATTTTATTGATAAATTTATTTTTCTTGTGATATCGAAATTATCTTTTATTATTTCTTCTATAGTATTTCCATGTAGTTTAGAAAGGTGAGTTCCTGTAACTAATAATTTAACTTCGAATTCTTTTATGGAATTAAGTTCATTTATCACATTTTTTAGAAGGCCATATTCTGCTCTAGTTCCTGTAACAACACAAATTTTATTTTTGTATTTATCCCTCATAATTTTTTAATTAATATTTTTAAAACTTATTTAATATTGTATGATTTCATCAATCATCTCATCATATTTATAATCCCTATTTGATTTCTTCCCTAAATATTTTTCCCAATTCATAGGAGAAACTCCTGTACCTGGCCTCTTTGTAGTTAAGTTATCCTCATTAAAAAGTTCTCCTTTTTTTATTTTTCTTGAGGCTACTATAGATTTTCTTATCACTTTCATATTTTCAATTTCAGTTTTTGTTGCTTTTTTGATGCCATCTCCTTTTGCTAATTCGATATTTCTTATTGCCGTGACCATGTCTCTGAATTCATGTGGCTCTAAACTAGCCTTATGATCAGGTCCAGGCATGTTTTTATCAAGGGTTAAGTGCTTTTCTATTATTGTGGCACCCATCCCCACTGCCGCAATTGAAACTTCAATACCTAAGGTATGATCTGAATATCCAATATTTGTATTTAATGATTCTCTTAATTTAGAGATTGCATTTAGATTGACTTCCTCTAATGGGACTGGATATGCAGTTGTACAATGTAGAATTGAGATTAAATTTTTTTGAATTCCTTCTTTTATTAATATTGATAAAGCGTCCTTAATTTCCTGAAGATTTGCCATGCCAGTTGAAAGTATTATTGGTTTTCTGTACTGAGCAATCTTTTTTAATAATGGTAAATTCGTAATTTCACCAGAGGGTACTTTCCAACGGAAAAGATCTAAAGTTGCAAGAAATTCAATACTTTTCGAATCAAATCCAGTTGATAAAAATTCTATCCCTACCTGATCGCAAAAATCTTTTATGAGATAATGAAAATCCTTCTTTAACTCTAATTTAGAAAGCATTTCTTGCTGGGTTTCAACTTTGGAGGTCGTTTCTAATTGATAATTTGCTTTTTTTGAATCTGATGTAGTTAAATCAGTAGCGTTAAAAGTTTGAAATTTTACAATATCTGCTCCAGCTTTAAATGCCTCTAAAACAAGCTTTTTAGCTGTATTGAGATCACCATTATGATTAACACCAGCTTCAGCAATTATTAATGTCATTTTTTTGTGAATCTCATCCCAATCCTAAGATTAACATCTCCTTCCCAAGATTTTATTTTTATATAACTATCTTTTGTCTTTACTATTATTTCCTCGTTGTTTTTATCTAATATTGAACCTTCTACTCCAATGTAATTGGGACTATTTTCAACCAATTCAACTTTTTTAATTTTAATCTTTTTACCTTGGCAGTAGCTTACTGCTGATGGCCCTGGAGGAGTTAATGCTCTTACAAAGTTAAAGATTGTTCTTGAATTATTCTCCCAATTTATTATTTCATCTCCTTCTATTCTTCTTGCACAAATAAGGCCATTTTCTGAGATTGATCTTTGTTGAATTGAAAAAACTCCTTTATTAATTATTAAATCAATACTTTCTTTAAGGATATTAGGGCAATGTTTATAAGCTTTGTTAAGCAATGATTTATAATCATCTTTATCAGTAATTTCAAAACTTCTTTGTAATATTATGTCTCCAGTATCTATCCCTTTATCGATATAATGAACTGTTATGCCAAATTCTTTTTCATCATTTATTAACACCCAATTCAAAACATTTCTTCCTCTGTAAAAAGGCAATTTGCCTGCGTGGCAATTAATAGTATTAAATTTTGGTAATTTATAGAGTTTTTCTTTAAATATTTGATCAAACGACATTGATACAAATAAATCTATATTTAATTTTTCAACATAAGAGTAAAATTTTGAAGAATTAATATCCTCTACATTAAGAAATACAATGCCATTTTCGTTGGCTTTCTTTTTTAAAATTTTGTCTTTAGTTGTAAATCTCCCACATATAAATACAATATCAATACCTCTATCTTTTAATAATAGATCTAAAGAGTTATGAGCCCAAGGTCCATCACCAAAATAACCTATTCTGAAATTACTACTATTAGACATAAGAATTTTTAATAGATAATACTTTAAATTGATTAAATTAAATAATATACTCTTCTAATCTATAACGTTGCAAATTTTCCTTTTCAGAAAACCATTCAGCCGTTAAAGTAATTCCTTTTTTGAATCCTTTTAAACCTGCATAGTTTGGATTCCAATTAGTTAAGTTCTTAATAAGTTTATTATCACCAAACAATCTTTGCACTTCAGATTTTTCTGGTCTAAATCTTTTATCTTCTGAAATTATTTCGATTTTTTGATTCATAACATCTGCAATTAGATTAGCTGTGTCTAAAATAGATATTTCAAAGTTACTAGCTGCATTTATTATTTTCCCAAATGTATTTTGATTTTTCATAACCGCAAGAAAGGCTGAACATGTATCATAAACAAAATTAAAATCTCTAGTAGGTTTAGTGGTTCCAAGCTTAATTTTTGTTTTGCCTGATGCAATTTGTGTAATGATTGTAGGTATAACAGCTCTTAGGCTTTGCTTGGGACCATATGTATTGAATGGCCTTAATACGGTTATTGGTGTTTGAAAGCTATACCAATAGCTTAAGGCTAAATGATCAGCTCCAATTTTACTTGCAGAATATGGAGATTGACCAACTAACGGGTGATTTTCTGTAATAGGTACAAATTGAGCAGAGCCATAGGTTTCAGAAGTTGAGGTATGTACAATATGTTCTATATCAAACTCTTTTGCAGCCTGAATTACATTTAATGTACCTTTTATATTTGTTTCTATATAGCTTTCAGGCGCCACATAACTGTATGGAATTGCTATTAAAGCTGCTAAATGAAAAACGATATCACAACCTTTTATAGCATTCCTTACGCATAATGGATCACGAATATCACCTAATTGAAAATCAATATTTTTTTTATATTTAGGATCTAAATAATCAAGCCATCCTCTGCTTCCTAAAGAATTATAAATGCAAAAAGCCCTTACATCAAAATTATTTTCTAAAAGTTGTTCTACTAAATGAGAACCTATGAAACCGTCTGCACCAGTAACTAAAACTTTCATAGAAAATAACTTTAAATACATATATGAATAGATTCAATTCTATTTAATTTGAATAACAAAATATAGACTTTAAATTGATTAGTCATATTTCTCATTATATTTTTTGAGCTGTAATGCACATGGCTTCATGTATTTGATTATCGAAAGGGATTTTATCAAAAGATCCATAAACTCTAATATTTGAAAAATTTTGTCTAGTTAGTGTACTTATTATTTTCTTTTTGTCCCATTTATATATTCGATCAGATTTTTCTGCTTTTAATTCACCATTTTTATCAAAATATTTTGAAATATTTAAAAACTCATTTGGTGAGGAACTTTTTCTACTTAATTCATAAAGCCCATATTTGAAGGGATTAGTAATTGGCATTTCTTTGATAAAAGAATAAACATTATTCTTCATTTTTTTTTGATAACTTTCATAAGTAGGAATGTCAAGAATTAAAAATCCATTTTTAGCTAAGCTTGAATAAGCTGTTTTTACTAAATCAGATGCAATATCTGAATTAAAATATTGAAAAGTGCTATTGCAAACGAATACATTCCAATATTTTTTCTGAAAATTTATGTTTCTGAAATCGTCATTTATATTTGTTATGTTTTTAAAATTTTTATCCTGTTTCCATTTCTCAGCAAAAATATGTCTTGTTTTCGCAAGTTCTATGCCAATACCTTCTAATAAAATATGCTCTTTTTCTAAATTATAAAGTAATGAAGAATTTCCAGAACCTACTTCTATAATTTTGATTTTTTGTTCTCCTATAAGATTTTTAACGAAGTCGCTAGATTTTTTGAAAGAAGTTAAGGCTTCTTTTCTATATTTTTCAAGAGCGTCGTTGTCAACGTAGTTTTTAAGATCTTCAACTCCCTCAAAGGTATTATATTCATCCATTTTTAAATTATATTATTTAATTTTGCTATTTCTTCAGCTAGTAAAAAATCTATTTCTTCATCAATATCAATTGAATCAAAAAAATTCATTTTAACAATTGCAGGATTTCTTCCAATTAATTTCTTTTGTATAAAAATAGTATCTCGTCTTGAGGCATAAGCTCCTCCATTTGGATGCCAGAGTTCCGGTAGCTTTTGAGAAATACCTAAATTACCTGAAATATTTTTATTTTGAATATTTAGAGCTTTTCCTGTTTCTTTATCAATGAAAAACATCCATTCTGGTCTTTCTTGAACTTTACCTGCAGTAAATACTGAATCATAGGCATTATTCTTTTCTAACAAATCTATGCATTGATTAATATCTTGCGATTTAAGAAATGGAGTTGTTGGTTGAATTGTAATTACGATATCTATTTTTGTATTACGTTCTTTCTCATGAAATAAAACTGCATGTTCTGTAACAAGTTCTGATGCGACATCTTCAGAAATATCTTTAGGACGAGTAAAAGGAACATCAGCTCCACATTTTAGAGAAATTTCTTTTATTTCTTTACTATCTGTGGAAACAATTACTCTCGAACATTTACTCTTAAGGGCTGATTCTATTGTCCAATTAATTAATGGTTTTCCTGCTAATAGTCTTATATTTTTTTTAGGAACTCTGACGGAGCCTCCCCTAGCATGAATAACTCCAATTATTTCTTTCATATTCGCCCTTGTTTTAAAGAAATATCACCACTTTTTAGTATTCTTTCATAATTTTGAACTAATTTATCTCTATTTATATAAATTTTTTCAATAGCTTTTACTATATCATCCATATCTTTTATGGTAGACGGATGAGCAATATGGTAAAACCATAAAAATTCTTTTTTGATCAAGGAATTAATAACTTCGCATTGATTTGATGTATATATAATTTCGCTTTTTCCATTAATAGAGTTCCAAGGATAACTGTTTTTACCATAAGCTATTTTTTTTAAAAATATGGGGTTTTCATACATACCTCTTGTATATCCAGTTCCTACAGGAATTCCTTCTGCTCTTAATGCTGCAATAAAGATATCTCTAGAAAAGTTAATTTTTTTTTCTTTAAATTTAAAGGCTAATATATGAAAAATTGGTTCGACCTCAGACTCAATAAAAGGTGGTTCAAGAAAATCAAATTTTGATAATTTAGATATCAAGTATTGAGCATTTTTATTTCTCCATTCATTAACAATGTCTAATTTCTCTAGCTGAGCTATTCCCAATGCTGCGGATAATTCAGTCATTCTAAAGTTACATCCAACATTATTTATTAAATCATTAATACTTGATTTTTCATCCATGCAAGCTTCACCATGATTAAGAATAAGCCTACATTTTTTGGCAATTTTGTCGTTGTTGGTTATTATCATGCCTCCTTCACCAGTCATAATATTTTTGGATTGTTGAAAACTAAAAATTCCGACATCTCCTATAGTTCCAGCTAGATTTTTTTCATATTTTGCACCTGGAGCTTGAGCCACATCTTCAATAATATGTAAATTATATTTCTTAGCTATTAGTTTTATTTGATTCATATTACAAATATTCCCTAATAGATGAACACAGATTATGGCTTTTGTCTTTGGTGTAATTGCTTCAATAATTTTCTTTGGGTCAATACAAAACGTCCTTTTATCAACATCAACGAAAACAGGGATGACATTAAAAAGTAATGGAGCTGTTCCCGAAGCAGTATAAGAAAGACCAGGAATAATTATTTCATCATTATCAGATAGACCTAAAGCTGCTACAGATACAGATATTCCAGAAGTAGCTGAATTGATTGGAATAGCATATTTGACATTAAAGTATGAAGCAAAATCATGTGAGAATTTTCTAATATTAGGCCCGCCCAAGAAATGCCATTCAGCATCTATAGATAATGCATCAATGCTATTAAGAGTAAATATTCTTTCTTTATCCTCAGGCATAGAGCCAATATATCTAGAAAAGTTTTTTTCTTTAATTGCTTTTAAAACTAATTCTTCTTCTCTCTTATCTACTAAGGGTTGCACACAAAAGGGAGCTTCCCTTGTCGGATGCCCACCAAGTATCGCAAGTTCTTTATCTTTCATGATATCAAATAATCTTTATATACTTTATCAATTATTTCTTCAGAAATTGATGCGGTATTAA
Organism: uncultured Prochlorococcus sp.; assembly: GCA_902623195.1. Lineage (GTDB taxonomy): Bacteria > Cyanobacteriota > Cyanobacteriia > PCC-6307 > Cyanobiaceae > Prochlorococcus_A. The sequence continues at coordinate 10,163 of CACNSV010000028.1, forward strand.
CCGATGAAATAGATTTACTTTCTAAATTGATTAAGTCTAAACTATTTTTAATAATAGCTTCAAAACTTGAATTGTTTAAAAATATTTGATGCTCTATCTCCCCAGGAATTAAATAGTTTTCGTATTGATTTGAGGTAATAAATTTTTCAACAATCAATTCTTCTCCATTTAATTTTGTGAAGGCTCTTGCTTTAGTTCCAACAACTTCAACTTCAAAAATTAAAATATTTGATAATCCTTGAGTAATTATTCTTCCAACAATACCTGAAGGGAAATTACATAAAAAATCTAATGCCTTTTCTCCATTTTCTCTCAAAGAAGGAATTTCAAGAGATTTATAAGTAAGAGGTTTTTCATCAGTTAAGAATAATATTAGATCTACTGCATGAGAGCCTATACTCCAAAATCTATTGGGAGTTTTTATAGTTATTGAAAATATCCTACCGAATTCTGAAGAATGAATTATTTTCTTTAATTTTTTATAAACTTCCAAAAACCTTCTATTGTAATGAACGAGTAATTTTATATTATGCTCCTCGCATAAAATTTTTATTTTTTGCCTTTCAGTGGAGCTTTGTGAAAGTGGCTTTTCGCAAATGATAACTTTTGGAAATATTTTATTTGAGATTATTTCCTCAAAAATATTTAATCTTTGTGAGTATGGAGTAGCTATGCTAATAATATCAATATCTTTTATTCCAATATCTGAAATATTTGAATAGCTAATTTCTTTTTTGACTCTTTTTTCAAATAAGATTCTATTATTTTTATCAGGATCGATTCCTGCAACAATTTCTACTTGATCAGAAAACTTTAGATAAGCTCCAACATGGCTCCATATAATTGGTCTATTTTCTTCATCAAATCGAGATCCTGCTTTACCTAGGCCAATAACAATTGCTTTTAATTTAGATTTCGTAATCATTAATTTATATTAAGTGAAAATATCCATTATCAATTCAAAATTTAAAAAAAATTTTACAAAGCAATCAATCTTTTTTTCTTAAATAAATCTATATATTTTAAAGCATATTCCCCGAATGATTTTCCAAAGTCTTCTGTATGAATATACTCAATACATCCGTTTGACTGGCTCGCTATGAAATTCCCATTTTTTTCATTAAAATCGGCTAAATATGTCTCTATGGAATGAAGATGTTCAATAAATTCTGATTTACAAATCTCTAATTCATCAAATATTTCTTTCGCTCTATCTATAGTTTTTTTAGTTGTTTTAAGACCATTGGATAATGATGCTACAACAAGCTTTTTACTTTTATCGTTACCAATAGAGTCATTCGTGACATCGTGTATGTATTTTATAAATTCATTATCTTTACATATACATTGTTCGAAATCTTTACTCCTGTCAAAGTCTAAATAAAAGT
>CACNSV010000029.1 GCA_902623195.1 uncultured Prochlorococcus sp.
ATTAAACGAAATGGATTTTATAAGAAATGCAATAAAATCAAAAGAAAAATATGCAACTGAAAGATTGCATGATGATTACAGGAAAATGTTTAAATCTGATCCCTGTATTATGTATTGCGAAAAAGAAAATCCAAGTATTAGCAATGGGTATGTGTAATTTGTTATGACTAAGTTCATTAGTTATTAATATATTCATTCTTGTTCCTAAAACCGACCTAGAAATTTAATAACAATAGGAGGATAATTAAATCATAGATCTAGGAGGTCTTATGAAACTATTCAACCAATTTTCAATACTTCCAAGATACCTAAATGCATTTAATTATGCAGGTGAAAAGATGAAGGCAACTCCAAAAGAACTTGAGAAATGTCCACCTGAGATTAAGGACTTTTGGGAGAAAGAATGTATGGAACATCCAACTAATGGTCATTGTTTAATATATTGCGATTGAGGGTAAAAACTTTAATTAATAGATATTAATTAAATGACCAATCAAATAACAAAATGACCAATAAATTGACCAATACCAGATTGGTCAAGATGTCTTATTATGTCGTTAATTGTCCTTTCTCTGAACTGCAGAATAGACAAATTAAAACGTGACAACTGCCTATAGGACATAAAAAATGCCCAAAGGTATAGGCATTTCATAAGCATCTTCAGTTTTAACTGTTGCATAAAAAAACTCCCCGGGCGAAAGTCGGGTTGACCTTTGGTGATAGTTGGTGACTGCGTATGAGATAAAAAATCCACGAAATTGAGATATCTCCCCAACATATCCCCAACACGATGAATCAAGAAAATCGTCCTTTTTTGAGCATAAAAGAAGTTTCGGAACTTCTTGGAATTTCAGTATCAACAATTAATCGCCTAATCAAACGAGGAGACTTTCCTCCAAAAATAAAAATATCTCCAAAAAGAATGATCTTTATGAAAAGAGAAGTAGATGAATGGATTAAAAGTAAAAAAAATAACAACTAAATTCCTAAAAAATAAAGGGGCATGTATTTGCCCCTTTCGAGTCTTGAACTTCGTTTTCCTAAATGTTTGAAGTTCCTTTGACTCCTTTATCCTTTATACTCCTATCAAATAGAGAAATATAGTACTGAGAACCACAAAGCATTATTACTTGAGCAAAAACACTCTACAAATTAAATACAAATCGAGCGACAATATAAAAAAGATCTAGGAGAAATTATGAAACTTACTACTCCTTTCACCATTCTTAATCGAAAATTCAATGAGATGGATTTAATAAGACATGCTTTGAAATCAAAAGAAAAGTTTGCAACTGAAAGATTGCATGATGACTACAGAAAAATGTTTAAATCTGATCCTTGTATCATGTATTGTGATGAAGAATCCCCAACAATAAGTAATGGATATGTTTAACTTATTCGAAAGATTTAAATTAGTAGAATTTTACTCATTTTATATAAGAACTTGATTTTATATCTTTAATAAATACTGCATCTGGTGAATTTTTAGTTGCGACAATATACGCCATATATTTTGTTTTATTCCCATAAGAGTGACCCATACTTTTTGTTATTTGACCATTGTCTCTAATATTTGTAATTCCTTCATTTAAATATTGTTCTTCAGTTAAATCAATCACATAATTTCTACACTTAGATTCTAACCACCAGTGATAATCCCTCATGTTTTTATCAAGAGGACATAAGACTTTATATAAATCAAAATTTTTATGGAAAAATCTATGCATTACTCCTGCAACCAAATAACTCCATCCTCTAGTCAAATTATCTTTGCTTCTATTTGGAGGACATTCTCCATTAGTGTATTTCTTACCAATATCTATTTGACTAAGTCCTATAATTTCTCTATCAGAATCATTTAAACCCATCGGTCTTATAAATATATCCAAAATTGATTCAGATATTGATTGTATATTTTTAATTGATGCAAGAGTTGTTAAGTCACCTTTAATATATTTTTCTTTAGGGATAAAAAGTTTTGTATTTTTTAAAACTTTATTATTTTGAACTAATTTGCCCTTTATTGATGTAATAAATAAATCCATAGATAAATTATAAAATTAATTTTTACAATTTAAATTTATTAATTACCTTAATGATCAAAGTTAAAATTCAAGATATATGGGATAAGAAAAGAGTAGAGATTTTGGAGGTTTTAAGAAACTAACAACTCCTTTCACTGCCCTTAGAAATGCAACTTCAGATATATGGAGAATGCATGATTTTAATTACAAATTGCCAAAAGAAGCAAAGCAAAATTACTGAGATAAAGGATGCATCAATCATCCAACAAGTGCTAATTGCAAAGTTTATTAAAAAAATTACAAATCCAAGTCAATAAAAAAGACCTCAAGTGCGATAACCTGAAGTCTCTTGAAATTGAAATGGAACTCCCCGGGCGGTCGCAGAGTTGGTATATAAAGATTTGAAATAGGAAGTTTTAGGAACTTTTTTTGAAGATTTAGGAATATTTAGCACACATTTAACACACATTTTTTATTAAAAAATTAGTTTCTGGAATTAGAAGTTTAATTTATATACTTTGTTTTCAGGAATTAAATATGAAAACGACTAATTACAAGTTGAAATTGGAGGTTATATAATTTTCAAAACAATTTTTAAAGTAAATATGAAAAAATCTTATTGATTTAAATACCTAAATTTTTCTAATACTAATAACCGGTTTAAACTGATTTTTTATTTCTTCGAGTATGATTTGATTAATTTTCTGATAAGTCTTAAAAGAATATACTTATGAGAAAAATTTTTACACAATATATGAAATATCCAATATGAGATCTGATAAGAGTGAATATTTTTTTAACTTAATCGACGATAATATTTTTGATTGGGAAGATGAAGAGGAAATAAGTGAAAAAGAAACAGCGGTAACTTATGGTTATGCAAATGAAAAACAAGAATTAAGAGAATTAACAAAAAAAATAGAATTAGATCCTTATGAATCCTTTAACTACTTAGAAAGAGGATGGGCATATATTAGATATGAAAGATTCAAAGACGCTTTACAAGATGCTAATAAAGCAATTGAAATTGATCCTGAACTAGACTCTTACATTTTGAGAGGATCAGTATATTGCAAATTGGAAAATTTCGAAGATGCTTTACAAGATGCTAATACTGCGGCACAAATTGAATTTAATAATGAAGCATATCTTTTAAGAGGATGGATTAATTATAAATTGAAAAAATTTGAAGATGCTTTTCACGATGCTAATGTAGCAATTGAAATTAAGGGAGAATTTAACTCTTATCTTTTAAGAGGTTGGGCGAATTTTCAATTAAAAAACTTCGAAGATGGATTACAAGATGCTATTGAATCAATATTAGATGAACCAGATTATTATTTCAGAGCGAATCGATTAATTAAAGCGCTAAGACTTTATATGTATTTTTCTGAAAATGCTCATAAAGAATTAGTTATTTCAAGTAGGGAAGTTTCTAAAAATATTTATTATAAAGGTTATCATAAATTACAACTAGGGAAATTTACTGCAGCAATTGAGGATTTCAATAAAGTAATAGAATTTGATCATGAAGATGCTTGTGCTTTTCATTTTAGAGGGATTGCAAAATTAAAATTAAAACACTTTAATGAAGCAATTGAGGATTTCAATAAAGCAATTGAAATTGATCCTGAAGATGCTTTTTCTTTTCATTCTAGAGGGATTGCAAAATTAGAATCAAAAAGATTTATTGAGGCAATCGAAGATTTTAATAAATGTATTGAAATTGAGGTTAACGTTTTTAATGCTCCAGTTGATGCCGAATCTTTTAAATTTAGAGGAATAGCAAAATACTTTATTATGGACTATGAAAATTCTATAGATGATTTTAATGAATCAATAAAAGTTAATTCTGATGATTATGAATCTTTTAAATTTAGAGGAATAGCAAAATACTTTTTAGATAAATACATTGATTCTATGAAGGATCTTGACCAAGCAATAAAACTTAATCCTAATGATTTAGAGTCTTCACAAATTAGAAAACAAGCATTTAAAAAGTCTCAATAATTAAATCAACTTTTGAATAAAATGAGATAAAAATGATAAAAAATAAATTTCTTTTTATTAATAAAGTAATAATTATTTCAATTTTATTTCTCTTAAATAACAAAGTTTGCTCAACTCCAACTACAGAAGATGGATTTTTTGATAATGAATATTATGCAAAATATGTAAAGATTGGAGAGGTAATTTATTAAGTAAATAATATAGATATCAATAATTATGGTTTATATGAAGGTTATATATTCAAAGAAAAAGATAAGTATAAATTTCAAGTTGAATTAAAACCTTACAACTCAGATATAAATATATTTCAAGTCGATATATGCAAGGAAACCTCGAAAATATTAATTAAAGTAAAAAAGTAGAAATTTCTTTCGATAACCCAAACAAAATTTCTTCGCACACATTTTTTTTAGAACGTGATGTAAGTTAAGGAAGAAATCAGAAGTAGATCTTCAAAAAACTGTTTATTTCCAACAAAAAAGAGACCCAAAAGGTCTCTATCTGTCTGTTTAGGAAGTTAAGGGACTCCCCGGGCGGGATTCGAACCTGCGACCAATCGGTTAACAGCCGATCGCTCTACCGCTGAGCTACCGAGGAATATTAAAAATTTAGCTCTTAAACCCACCAAATGACAAGGGGTTAATTATATTTTAAATAAATTGGGTCTTGCCAAGATGATAATTTTCCCATTTTCATTACAGATACTTTATCTGCATAAACTAATTCATCCAATCTATGAGTGATCCAAAACACAGTTTTAAGATGAGTTTTATTTTGAATTAAAGTTTTTATGATATCAAGTATTTTTTTTCTACTCAATTTATCTAAAAGTGCCGTCGGCTCATCCATTAAAATAAAACTACTCTTACTGACAAGTGCCGAAGCTATTGCTAATCTTTGTTTCTGCCCCCCACTTAAAGTATGTATAGGTCTTTTCCAAAAACCTTTTAAGCCTACAGATTCTAGCGATTCATTAACTTTGTTATTAATAACCTTCTTACTAAAATCACCTTTAATATTTAAAATTAACTCACTCCCACAAGTAGGCATCAATATTTGATGATCTGGATTTTGAAATACTAAAGACAAATTTGAAGGCCTTTTAATATATCCTTGAGTCGGTTGCAAAATCCCTTTAATAAGTTTAAGCAGTGTACTTTTACCGCATCCATTTTCTCCAACCAGCATCCATAACCCTGGTTCTGAGATAGAAAAGCTGCAATTTTTTATAAAAAAATCTTTTTTTTCATGCCAAGAAAAATTGACATCTTGAAAAATTAGTTGGTCACTTTCATTTTTTTTTAATTTTCCATAGTTATACATTACTTAGCTTTCTAAAGAGAAACCTGGTTTTTTGGATCCACCAGCTATTGCTGACTTTTCATAAATTTGAACAGCAATAATTTCTCTAGACAATAAAGATATAGACTTACTTTTGATTTTGTCACAAGTTAAATCAATTAATATAGAATCTGCATTCTCACTCATTGCTTTTTTAATGTGCTCAAAAATTCTTAAGACTTCATCATGATCTTTCTTTTGTATGGAGATTGGAAATGGTGAATATCTTAGAGATACTTCTAAAGTGAACATAGAATCTTTTAAAAACTAATATATAAACTAACTATAGAAACTTCTAATAGAAAAAGATATATATATAAATTGAGTATTTTCTTAAAAAATAATAAATAAGTTTATTATGAAGTAAATATTAATTTTAATAATTTAGTAATTATCAACGTATGGATATTGCCAACGATATTACCCACCTTGTGGGTAACACCCCATTAGTAAAACTTAATAGAATCAGAAAAGAATATAATTGTTACCCAGAAATAATTGCTAAGTTAGAGAGTTTTAATCCTTCTGCATCTGTAAAGGATAGGATTGCTTACTCAATGATTTTATCTGCAGAGAATAAAGGCCTTATATCTCCTGGCGAGACAACTCTAATAGAAGCCACTAGCGGAAATACTGGAATTGCTTTAGCTATGGTATCAGCCGCGAAAGGTTACAAATTAATACTTACTATGCCAGACACAATGAGTATCGAACGGAGAGCAATGTTAAGAGCATACGGGGCTGAATTAAGATTAACTCCAGGATGTGAAGGAATGAGAGGTGCCCTTAACCTTGCAAAAGAATTAGCTAATACAATAAATGATAGTTTTCAATTTAATCAATTTGAAAACCTTGCAAATCCTGAAATTCACGCAAATACAACAGCAAAAGAAATATGGGAACAATCTAATCAAAATGTAGATGGTTTAGTAACTGGAGTAGGAACTGGTGGCACAGTTACTGGCTGCGCTAGTTATCTCAAAGAAGTAAATCCAAAATGCAAGATATTTGCTGTTGAACCCGAGAAAAGTGCAGTTATATCTGGCAAAAGTCCTGGCCCTCATCAAATCCAAGGTATCGGAGCAGGTTTTATACCAAAGGTGTTAAAAAAAGATTTAATTGATGAGGTATTAACAATTAAAGATGAAGAAGCATTTTATTTTGGAAGAGTATTGGCAAAGAAGGAAGGACTCTTATCAGGTATCAGCAGTGGTGCAGCATTAGCTGCGACTATTAAAATAGCAAAAAGATTAGAATTTGTGAATAAAAGGATTATCGTAATCTTGCCAAGCTTTGGTGAAAGATATTTATCTACTGCAATGTTTGATTCAAACACATCTATTCAAGCTAGGAACGATGGATATCTTTAACATAATTAATGATGAAAAATTTGTATAAACAACTAGGTCTAGAGAAAAATGCTACCAGAGCTGAAATAAAGTCTGCATATCGGTTATTAGCAAAAAAATATCATCCTGATACCGGAGGTGATAATGAAAAGTTTTTATCTTTACAGCTCGCTTGGGAGACTTTAAATGATCCTAAAAAAAAAGCTATCTATGACAAATTACTTATTCATGAAGATAGTTATGCTGATATTAAAAATAAAAACTGGTCTTCAGATCTAAAAAATAACTCAACAAATAAAGATCAAAATATTAAAGATTGGATAAAAAAAATATATAATCCCATCAATAGTTGCATCACAAAAGTAACAAAACCTTTAAATGATGAGATTAAAAAGCTCTCAGCTGATCCTTACGATGATGAGCTAATGGATGCTTTTATTTCTTATTTAGATGAAAGTAGAAAAAAAATTGAAAAAGCATCATCACTTTTCAAATCTCAAGCAGTTCCAAGCTCTATTTCCTCTATTGGATTAGATTTATATCATTGTTTTTCTCAAGTTGAAGATGCATTAGATGAATTAGATAGATATACACAAGGATATGTTGACGATTATTTATTTGATGGGAAGCAAATGATGAAAGAAGCTAAAAGAATTCAACTAAAAATGAACATTAACAAGAGAAATATTTCCTTTTAAATATTAAATCTCCTCAATAGTATATTCTTTAAGCTGCTCTAATTTAAACCATACATCTGGCACAGGCTTTCTCCATCTTACTTGAGCATAATCCTCTTTAATACCAAGTATTTCACCTGGACCTTCAAATACATAATTAGGCAATTCAATATCGCTTGCCAGAGATTCCACACTGTTTATATATTTTTCCTTGTCGAGAATGACTAAACTTCCTTTTTTAAGTGGTTTTTTTTGTATTGATTCTGTCATAAACTCAAGATAAAAACTAAATAATAATCTATTAAGGCCAATATAAAATACATCTTACAAAATAAAACAGGGAATTTTTTCTATATCTCTGCAGAAAATAAAAAAATTATCTAAGGTTTAATAATATTAAAAAAAAAATGCGAATTTTATTATTAGGTTGTACTGGTTTTATTGGAAATAGTTTAGTTCCAAAACTAATATCTGAAGGACATGAATTATGTTTAATTAGTAGAAAAAATATTAATCAGTTAAAGATTAATTCTTCCTTAGAAAAAATTGCATTTTTAAAACTAAATTTAGCCCAAGAAAAAAGTTGGAATGATATTAGCTTGTTAAATCAACTTAAAAGTTGTGATGCGATAATAAATCTTAGTGGAGAACCTATCACTGACAAGAGATGGTCAGAAGAACAAAAACAAGAGATTGAAAACAGCAGAATAAATACTACTTCTAATTTGATGAAAAATCTCAGAAAAAATAAAATCAACCCAAAAGTAATTATAAATGCTTCTGCAATTGGATTTTATGGAACTAGTTTAGATAAGATATTTGATGAGACAAGCCCTGGTGGCGAAGATTTTCTTGCAAATTTATGCAAAAAGTGGGAAGAAGCTGCTTCTCAAAAACCATTCTTTACAAGATTAGTAATTCTGCGGATTGGAATAGTACTAGGAGTTAATGGTGGAGCATTAGGTAAAATGCTACCTATATTCAAAGTTGGATTAGGAGGTCCTATTGGAGATGGTAATCAATGGATGAGTTGGATTCATATAGATGACTTATGCGACATTATTGTTAATGCAATAAAAGATAAAAAATATTCTGGAATTATAAATGCTGTATCTCCAGAACCAGTCAAAATGAAATATTTTTCATCTATGTTAGCGAAGTGCCTTCAAAGGCCAAATTTATTACCTGTTCCAGGTGCAACTTTAAAGCTAATTTTAGGAGATGGTGCCAAATTATTGTTAGAAGGTCAAAAAATAAAAAGCATTAAATTAAACAATTTTTTTAAATTTAAATATCCTCTTCTTCAGGAAGCAATTTCTTCTTTAACCAAGAAATAAACGCAATTAATAATGTACTAGAAATTAAAATTGTTATTGTAGGCAATATGAAAGGTTCCCAAATCATTCTGAAAAATTTAAGAAAAATAGATTTCCCATTTATTTCCATAATCAATGAAAATAAAAAAAATAATGCGCTAAAAATTACTATAAATAAATTACTTAATAAAAAATTATCTATATATTTTTTAAAATCAATCATTAATTAAATGCTTTTCTATATCAGATGTTATTTTTGCAGTAGCGTCTTTATCTCCAATTCTATCTCTGGCATTATCTTTACAAGATTTCAAAAAAGAATTATCTAATTTCATTAGATACATAATTTTGATTATCAAATCTATGGTTCCATCAATCTTTTCCTTTTTATTTGAAAAATCTGTAAAACAATAAACATGTTCGCCTAATAATCTTCGCTGAGCTTCTGCAAATGCCTTGGTAAACTGAGGGCCCTTCCCTTCAACTTGTATGACTGGTTTAGACATCCCTACTACTTGTTCTGCAGCAGTACCAGACATACTTATTGCTAAATCAGATCTGATTATAATATTTTCAAAATCATCCCATCTAAAAAAAACATTAATAAATTTATAACTATACAGAAGTTTAAAATTACTAGTAGATATCTTCTCATATTGCCAATTTCTCATTTCCAATTTATTTTTTACATTTTCGATTTTCAATTCTGAAGAAAGAGCAAAGCTAAATTTAATATTTTTAAAAAATTCATAATTAGAAAGTTCTTGAATAAGATCTAGCATCAAATCAAAATTATTTATCAGCTCATTAATCCTACTTCCAGGTAATAAAGCTATATTAAATGAATCACTTGAATTCTTAATATTTTTTTTTAATAATTTATCAACAAATGGATTTCCAAAGAAAAGAACTTCTTTTTTTAGTTGTTTACTTAAATCATAAGAAGTAAGAAGATCTCTTGAGTAAATTCTTAATGAATTTGGCGATTTTAAAAAATATTTACATGGCCAAGGAAGTTTCAATTTACCTTCATAGTGACTTGAATATGCGACTAAATATGTAAAATATTTTTTTCTTGATAACCATGCAAAAAAAATTGGGACTATATCACCAACTATAAGTAAAAAATCATAATTCTTTCTTATTAGAATTACTAGCCAAATTTTTTTTAAAAAATAGATTATCTGACCATTAAATAAATCATATAATCTACCTTTCAACGAGTTGTAACCCAACCCTCCAGTATTAAATTTTTTTGTTTTACCAATAATATTTATTTTTTCTTTTTTATAAGCTTCACCTAAACCAACTATTGGTAAAGCTTCAACATTATTTCCAATTGATATTAATTTTCTCGCTAATATAGCACCAGATAAATCTTCACCATGACCATTACTTAAAACTAAAATCCTGGACAAATTAAAAATCCAACCACTGTTTTACTTTTTTTAATTCTTCCCATTCTGGATATCTTGAAAATCCATCTTCAACAGATAATTTTAGATCTTTCTCTAAATCAGGGGCCATAATAATAATCCTTTTAATTAAATCAATATTATCTCTAACACCTTTAGTATTGGTAGCTAATAAAGCTAAAGATAGATTCATACGTGCTTGTAAATCTTGACCATTTAATTTAACAGCTTGTTTAGCTGCAAATAATGCTTCATTATTATTTTTTAGCAACAAATAAAGCCATGCTAAACATGTCCATGCAGCAAAATGATTAGGAATTTGATTGATTATTTTTTTAAAATCATCTACTAAAGATAGTAAATCTTCTCCAGACTGATATCTAGATAAAGCTGCATTAAATTCTGCTTCTATATCATTCATATTTCTAAAATTATTTAAACAGCAAATGAACTACCACATCCGCATGTTTGCGATGCATTAGGATTGGTAAAATTAAAACCTCCACCAATTAGCTCAGTACTAAAATCTAATTGCATCCCATAGATATAGAGTAAGCTTTTTGGATCACATACAACTTTAAAAGCAATATCCTCACTTAATGAATAATCATAAATCTTATCATCTGAATTAATCTCCTCTTCTCCAATGAAATCCATTGTATAACTCATGCCACTACATCCTCCAGATCTTACGCCAACTCTAAGTGCTTTTTTGTTAACCTGATTTTTAATCAAATTAGATATTTGTTGAATTGCAGTTTCAGTAATAAGTATTCCCTTCCCATCATCAGAATTTTTTAATTTTTCATTAATTTTAGTTTCTGTCATATTAGAAATAACTCATTATCTATATTATAAAATTGAATAGCTTGGTGCATCACTAATACTCATAGCATATTATTTTTGTTATAAATGCGTTTTATTTTTGTTATAATTAAACTAAAACGTGAAAATTGCGATAGTTGGTTCTGGCTTAGCTGGCTTAACAGCAGCAGTAGATCTAGTTGATT
>CACNSV010000030.1 GCA_902623195.1 uncultured Prochlorococcus sp.
TAAAGCTTATTAAGACATGATTTAATTTTAATTTCTGCAATTTGTTAATTAATAAATATTTTCTAGATGAGAATTTTTTAATTTATCTCTAAGAATATCAAAACAAATTTCTCCATTTTTCAAACCAATAACTCTTGTAAATCCATCTACTAGATTTATGTTATGAAAGGAGAATAAAATAGTCTTTGGAAATTTAATTTGATAATTATTCAATCTTGAAATAAAAAGATTTTTTAAGTAATCACATAATTTTGGATCTAAATTATTAAAAGGTTCATCAGCAAATAATATTTCTGGTTCTTGTATTATTGATCTTGAAATTGCAATTCTTTGTTTTTGCCCACCTGATAAATTTTTTAAATTTCTTGAATAAACACTTGCCTTTATTTGACATAATTCCATGCATTTATGAGCTTTAAGAAATGAACTTATATTTAATAAATTTTTAAAAGTAAATATTAGATTTTTATTACTTAATAAACCACAATTTACATTTTGCTCTGCAGACAGATCATCTATTAATCTTAAGTCTTGCCAAATTGTCCCGATTGTTCTTTTTTGGGAATTATCAAGATTATTAAAATTTTTACCATAAATTTTTATGTCTCCATTAGTTTGCCTTCTAGTCCCATTTAAAATTGAAATCAATGTAGTTTTCCCTGCAGCACTTTTGCCAAGTAAAGCAATCTTTTCTCCTTCATTTATTTTTAAATTTATATTCTTAAGTATTGTTTTATTTTTATATTTAAATGAAATATTAGTTAATTCTATAAGACGTTTCATCGGATTTTTTGGAGTTTTCTACCAATGTCTTCTATATTTTTATATTGTTTAGCATCACTATTAATAAATTTTTTGGCATTAAACATTTCTAATATTCTTTTATGATTGGGATTATTTTCATTTAAATTTAATATTGCTTTTTTCATTTTTTTTGTAAAACCATTATAAAATTTTTCATCTAAATCTCCCTGCGATAACCAATGATAATCAACGTAACTTGGTGTTACAAAAAAAACATAAACATTTTTGGTCCTCTTAGGATTGTTTTTTAAATTTTTTTCCCAAATTTGTTTGTTCAAAGCGCCTGCCTCAAAAGACCCGCTATTTACTAAGGCTAAAGTGGCGTCATGACTACCACTAAAGCCAGGTTTCTTCCCTTTGAATTCTGAGGTTTTTAAACCTGCAAGATTTAAAAAATATTCTGGCATTAATCTTCCTGAAGTTGAATTTTCAGAGCCGAATGTAAATCTAAGATTTCTTAAACTTTTTAGGTCATTTAATTGTTTCGCAGGGGTTAAGTTTAATTTCCTGTTAAGTATAAATACACTTTTAAATTCTTTATCTATATCTCTCTGAGCTATTACTATAGAATTCGGTGTTTGCAATCTTGCTTGAACTCCAGTTATTCCTCCAAACCAAACTAGGTCAAGATTTTTTGTCCTAAAGCCCGTTACCGCTCCTACATAATTAATAACTGGAACATATTTTACTTCCACATTTAATTGCTTTGATAATTCTTTGGATAATAAATTAAATCTCCTATCTAAAATCTCTTGATTCTGATCAGGGATAGCTCCAATTTTTAGTACTTTCTTTTCAGCTTTTGCCTGAAGTGAATTCACCAGTCCTTGATTTAGCTAAGATACTGAGTCCTAAACAAAAAGAATTACTTGAAAATAATTTAAAGACAATTGAGAATGAAAGTGGATGGAAAATAAAGTATTTATCGCAATTTGAAAGTAATCCTGGTCTTGCGATTAAAGATTATTGGAATCTTGATGAAACAAGTCTTCTCATAGTTGCTGATCCAAGAGGAGGAAATTTACTAAATTTTAATGTAGGAGAAGCATATTTCTCATTTTTACCAAGATTATTTTGGGTAGAACTTCAAACAAGATTTGGTAATCAATATTATGTTCGTGATCATGGAGAAGATGGAGCCGTACTTGATGCTATCAATTCTGTACAAGTTTGCTTAGATAGAGGAGGATGTCAAGTAGTTCCTGGATTTACTAAAGAACAGTATGTGTGGACATTATGTACCTCCATTCTAGGTGGTTTAGTAGCTGGATTTTCTGCTGCGCCGAGGAAAGATAATGAATTTATTTCAATTGGTTTTCTTACTCTTTTATCCCCTTTATGGGGAATGCTTTTTGGAGTGTTTGGCTTGGCTCCAATTATTACAAGATCAACAGAATTAATTCCTTTAGTTAAAAATAGTCTCGCATTTTCAGCTGCAGCAATTGGTGGATATCTTTTATCCCAAACTCTCTTCTCTCGTTACAGAGATCCTCAGAAGTTAGATTGATTTTTTCAAATAATATCAATTAATCTGAAATAATATATCCTCACTAAAAATTTCTCCCAATTCCGAATACCATCTTTGAGAAATATAACTTAAATTATTATCTTGAAATTCAATCCAAGAAAAATTTATTATTATTTTATCATTTTCAATTTTTTTATATCTTGGTACTACAGCACAGTTAAGATAAGCAGTTCCTCTTTTATCTAAGACAAACATCTTTCTTCCTCCTAGATTTCTTTTTAGCTGATTATGAGTATGACCAAAGACAACAAGATCTAATTTCCTTTCTTTTTGAATATTTGATATTGCTGTTGATAAATCTCTATCTCCCCAATCCATTGAGGGAAGTTTCCAGTCTTTCCCACAAATACTTTCAGGTTCAGATCCCAGGCCTGATGGACCAGAATGGGCAATAATTAAAAGAGGGAGATCTTCACGAGAATTTTTATAACAACTGAGAATTTTTTTGACTGAATCTTCTTCAGTTAAGGGACCGTAAACTCCTATCATTTCTTTAGATAAAAAGTAACCTCCTCCTGAACTACATGGCCTTGCTCCAATAATATTTAATTGATTATTAAAAATTTTTAATTTCCAACCACAATATTTGTCTTGAAGAATTCTAATTTGTTTAAGAAGGATTTCTCCTGATTTATCGTGTCCTCTGTCATGATTACCAAGGATCACAAATGATGGAATTTCTAGAGAATTAATCTTTTTCAATATTTTTATATTGCCCTCTGAAATATCTCCAACGAATAAAACAATGTCAGGCTTGTTTTTTGATAAGATGCTGACATCTACCTCAGACCAAAGTCCATGGCAATCTCCAACAACAGCAATTTTAAAATTTGGCAGAATTTTTTCTATTTGAGCATATAATTAATAAAATACATTTTAAATCCTGACCATCACAACTTCTACAGCTAATAAAGAATCTACAAGAACTGAAGAAGATTTAATTTCTGAGATTAAGACTTTGTGCAGAAATTCAAATGCCATAATTCTTGCCCACTACTACCAGGCTCCTGAGATTCAAGACATAGCAGATTTTATTGGTGATTCATTAGAATTATCAAGAAAAGCTGCAAATACTGATGCAGATGTAATTATATTTTGTGGTGTTCACTTTATGGCTGAAACTGCAAAAATACTTTGTCCTGATAAAACAGTTTTATTGCCAGATATAGATGCCGGGTGTTCATTAGCAAACGACTGTCCTGCAGATGAATTTCAGAAATTTAGAGAAGATAATCCGGAGCATTTCGTAGTTAGTTATATCAATTGTACAGCTGAAGTAAAAGCTCAGAGTGATCTTATATGCACTAGTAGCAATGCAGTTGCATTAGTAAATAAACTTCCAAAAGACAAAGAAATAATTTTTGCACCTGATCAAAATTTAGGAAGATGGGTACAGAAAAATTCAGGAAGAAAACTTAAACTTTGGCCAGGAAGTTGCATCGTTCATGAAACTTTCAGTGAAGAAGCCCTACTAAAATTAAAAATTGAAAATCCCAAAGCGAAGGTAGTCGCGCATCCAGAATGCAGCCAGAATTTATTAAATTTAGCGGACTATATTGGCTCTACTAGTAAATTATTAGATTTCATAAGCAATGATGATTCAACTACTTTTATGGTTCTTACTGAACCAGGAATAATTCATCAAATGAAGAGGAAAGAACCAAATAAGAATTTTATAGAAGTACCTGATTTGGAAGGTTGTAAGTGTAACGAATGTCCCTATATGAAATTAAATACGCTAGATAAGATTTTAGATTGCTTAAAAAATAATTATCCTTCTATTGAGTTACCACCTGAAATTATAAAAAAGGCATATAAACCCATTAAAAAAATGCTAGATATGAGTTTTTAAAATTTTATTTCTATCTCTTAGGTTATTTAATGCAACATTAAAATTAGTTGAATTAGGAACAAAGCTAATACTTGCCCCTTTTTTTTCTATAAGTTTTATTAAAACATTTTCACCAACCTTATATTGTTTATCTCTCCTTGTGCCTATTTGTTTTTGAAGAATAGGATTTACATTCATACTCACTTCTATATCAGGCGTAATTCCAAATTTATTTATATCTATACCATTTGGTGTTAAATATTTTGCGACTGTAACTGTTAAGCCAGAACCATCTACAAGTGATCTCATCGACTGAACAAGACCTTTTCCAAAAGTTTTTTTACCAACTAATTTACCTCTAAGATTATCTCTTATTGCACCAGATACAATCTCACTTGCGCTTGCTGAACCCTCATTTACAAGAACTACTAATGGTTTACTAGTCAAAGCACTACCATTTGCTCTTTTTATTTCTTTTAACCCATTTTTGGATAATGTACTTACTATTATTCCTTTATCGATGAATTGTCTCGAAATTTCAATACTCGAATCTAACAAGCCACCAGGATTACTTCTTAAATCGAGAATGTATCCAGAGACATTTTTTGTTTCATAGTCAAGAATTACTTTTTTTAAATCTTTTGAAGCAT
Organism: uncultured Prochlorococcus sp.; assembly: GCA_902623195.1. Lineage (GTDB taxonomy): Bacteria > Cyanobacteriota > Cyanobacteriia > PCC-6307 > Cyanobiaceae > Prochlorococcus_A. The sequence goes on from CACNSV010000030.1 coordinate 4,814, forward strand.
TTGCATTAAATTGCTTAATACGAACATATCCTATCAAAAAGCCATTTCTTGAAGAATTAATTTTACTTGTAACTGACTTTATCTCAATTTTTTTTCTTACAAGAGTTTTATTAAAAATAGTTCCATTCCTTAAAATCTCTAAATTAACTTTAGTACCTTTCTTACCTCTAATTAATTTCACGGCTCCTTCGATATCTAAACTTTTTGTTGAAATATTATCGATAGAGATAATTTTATCTTTTGCTTGTATTCCAGATTCAGATGCCGGTGAACCCTCAATTGGAGAAACGATAATAAGAAATCCTGATTCGGAATCTTTTAAGATTTGAATACCAACTCCTGTCAATTCTCCTGCAGTATCAATTCTCATTTGATTAAATTGTTTTGGATCTAGAAATCTTGTATAAGGATCGTTTAAGTTAGTTAACATTTCTCTAATAGCAATATATGCGTCATCAGCATTAGGATAATTTTTTGATAATAATTTCTTTCTTAATTTAATCCAATTTGATTTATTAAATTTACCCTCTGAATCTAAAAAATCTTTATAAATGATCTGCCAAACATGATCAATCACTTCCTTATTACTATTCTTTAAAATTGAAGATTCAATAGGATTTAAAAATATTAGGCCTGAGAAGATAAATGTCAGTAAAAAATTTTTTTTTCTTTCAAAGAAATTTTTAGATTTCAAATGAGATATCCATATGATCTATAATTATACTTTTTTTTTAAAAGTTGTGTTATTAAGAATATTTACTCAGGATCAATCCATTTCCCATCATCTTTAATAAGTTGAATTAATGCTTTAACTCCCTCGTCTTCTGGAACTCTTCTTATCTCTTCTTTTCTCCTATAAAGAGCAATAGTACCTTTTCCCTTCCCAACATATCCGTAATCTGCATCTGCCATCTCACCCGGTCCATTAACGATGCAACCCATGACCGCGATATCAAGTCCAGTTAAATGCTGTGTAGCATTTCTTACTTTATCCACAACTTCTTCTAGATTAAAAAGAGTTCTACCACAGCTAGGGCAACTGATGTATTCGACCATTGTCTTTCTGAGTCCTAATGACTGTAGAATTGAGTATCCAACTGGTATCTCTTTCTCCGGAGCTTCCGTTAGAGAAACTCTGATAGTATCTCCAAGACCTTCAGCCAGAAGAGTAGCTATTCCAGCTGTACTTTTTATACGGCCATAATCACCATCTCCTGCTTCAGTTACACCTAAATGAAGAGGATAATTATAACCTTCACTATCTAATCTATCCGCAATCATTCTATAAGCAGCCATCATAACGGGTGCTCTTGAGGCTTTCATTGAAATTATAATGTTATGAAAATCAAGTTCATCGCAAATCTTCACAAATTCCATCGCTGACTCAGTCATACCTAAGGGAGTATCACCATATGTGAAAAGCATTCTCTCAGATAAAGATCCATGATTAACGCCAATTCTTAAAGCTTTATTTTGAGACTTTAAAACTTCTACTAAGGGTGTAAATCTCTTTAAAATAGTTTTTTTTATTGATTCAAATTCTTCATAACTATATTCAGTCCTCGAAGGGTCTGATTTTTCAAATACAAACAAACCTGGATTAATTCTTACTTTATCAACATGCTTAGCTACTTCCATCGCTATTTTCATCCCATTGTGATGAACGTCAGCAACTAGAGGTGTATTAATACCATTATCTCTTAACTTTTTCTTTATTTCCCCAACAGCTTTTGCATGAGCTACAGATGGGACTGTTAGTCTAACTATTTCGCAATCTACATCATGAAGTCTTTTGATGGCTAAGGCTGCATTTTCAACGTCCATAGTATCTTCATTTATCATAGATTGAATCCTTACAGGATGTTCACTACCAATACCTATATCTCCAACCATAACTGTTTTCGTTATCCTTCTTTCTATCTGAGTAGAGTACCTCTTAGATATATTATTAACTTCTTTTGATTTAGTTAAAGACATGAAACTTTAGGTATTCAGATTGAAACCTATTTAATTATAAATTATATAGTTTATTTCTAACACTATGAAGATCTTTTAAAGTTAATCCGTAAGGATTATTAATTTCATTTTGTGAAAATCTCATTAAATAAGAAGGATGAAATATTGGAAGGTATTCAATTCCTTGTAAATTAAACCATTTACCTCTTAATTGAGATATCGGTTTATTCACTTCAAGAATAGTTTTCATAGCAGTGGAGCCCGCTAATAAAACAACTTTAGGATTAACTAACTTTATTTGCTGAATTAACCAAGGTTTATGAATAGAGATCTCTTTGGGATTGGGTTTTCTGTTCCTTGGAGGTCTGCACTTCATTACATTACAGAAATAAACCTCTTCATAAATATCAATTCCGGATACTTTCAATAAATTCTTCAAAAACTTTCCTGACTTACCAACAAAAGGCTTACCCTCCAAATCTTCCTGAGCTCCTGGAGCCTCACCAATAACAACTAAATTAGCCAAAATATTTCCAGATCCAACAACTAATCTATTCAAAACCTTACTAAGTATTTTCTATAAAAACCTAATAATTTTTTTTTTGTTTTGTTTGGTTAATTAATTTAAATTAAAAATCTATCTTTACATCTATTAGCTTATCAATAAAAAATTTTGAAAAATTAAGAAAATTTATAAAAAAATAGCATACAGTCATAATATTATTTATTCTTTTAAAGATAAGAAAAAAATTTAAAAAGCGATTTCAAATCACTTTATAGCTAATGAGTGAAGAATTACTATCAAAACGAGCACTTACTATCGAACCTTCACTTACACTTGAAATAAGTGCCAAAGCAAAAAAACTTGCAGAAGAAGGCATAGATATTTGTAATTTAAGTGCAGGTGAACCAGATTTTGATGCTCCAGAAGAGGTTATTTCGGCTACAAGTAAAGCGATATTCGACGGATTTACTAAATATGGGCCCGCTGCTGGAGACTTAGAATTGCGAAATGCCATTGCAAATAAATTAGAACTCCAAAACAATATTAAATATGACTTTGAGAATATTTTGGTAACAAATGGTGCTAAACAAGCTATATATAATTTATTTCAAATTCTTTTAAATGAAGGCGATGAAGTAATTATCCCCTCCCCTTACTGGCTTAGTTACCCTCAGATTGTGAAGCTAGCCGGAGGTAAGCCTATTATTTTAGAAACCTCTCCAAAGAATGGTTTTAAGATTGATGGAGAACAACTCAAAGATAAAATATCTTCAAAAACAAAATTTATAATCATAAATTCCCCTAACAACCCAACAGGTAAAGTACTTTGTGAGAATGAGCTACTTGAAATAATAGAAATCATTAGAAAGCATGATCAGATTAATATATTATCTGATGAAATTTATGAATTAATTTTAAATAACACGGTTAATCATATACCTATAGTTTCATTAGCAAAAGACTTAGAAGATAGAATTTATACAGTTAATGGTTTTGCAAAAGGGTGGGCTATGACAGGATGGAGGGTTGGTTATTTAGCTGGAAGAAAAGATGTAATAAAATCATCCTCATCCCTACAAAGTCAAAGTACTAGTAATGTATGTTCATTTGTCCAGAAAGGTGCAATTGAAGCACTGAAAATTAAAAAAGAATATTTTGAAGAGGTTAATTTGATTTATGACGAAAGGAGACAAGTACTTTCAGAAGGTCTTAAAGATATAGAAAATATTTATTTAAACCCTCCAAATGGAGCATTTTATGCATTTCCACAACTTCCTAACACAAATATATCATCAGTTGATTTTTGTAAAAAAGCTCTCGAAGATTTTGGATTAGTTGTTGTTCCTGGGATAGCTTTTGGGGATGATCAATGTATTAGAATATCATGTGCAACTTCAAAATCTAATATTTTGGATGGTCTTAAAAGATTTAAAAAAGCAATTAATAAATTTTACTAAATGAAAAAATTTATAAATAAAGTCTTTATTTCAGGTTTTATTTTCCTTTCAGTTCTTAGTTCATCTACAAAAGCTGAAAAGAAAGTACTAAAAATTGGAGCTATCCCTGATCAGAATCAAGAGATTTTAGATAGGAGATTTAATTTATTATCCAAAGAATTATCAAAGCAATTAAATGTGGAAGTAAAATATGTTCCAGTTATTAATTATGTAGGAGCGGTAACGGGCTTTAGGACAAAAAATCTTGACCTAGTTTGGTTTGGAGGAATAACTGGAGTTCAAGCAAGATTGCAAACACCGAATTCTATAGTAATAGCTCAGAGAGATATAGATAAAGAATTTAAAAGTGTATTTATACTTAACAGGAAATTAAACTTAACCCCTGCGAAACAATTAAATGACCTAAAAAGTTTAAGAAATCTTAGATTTACATTCGGCTCTGAAAATTCAACTTCAGGAAGATTAATGCCAGAATATTTTTTAAATCTTGCAGGTTTAAAAACCTCAGAATTCAAAGGGAAGAAACCTGGCTTTAGTGGTAGTCATGACGCCACTTTAGCCTTAGTAAATAGCGGGTCTTTTGAGGCAGGCGCTTTGAACAAACAAATTTGGGAAAAAAATTTAAAAAACAATCCTAAGAGGACCAAAAATGTTTATGTTTTTTTTGTAACACCAAGTTACGTTGATTATCATTGGTTATCGCAGGGAGATTTAGATGAAAAATTTTATAATGGTTTTACAAAAAAAATGAAAAAAGCAATATTAAATTTAAATGAAAATAATCCCAATCATAAAAGAATATTAGAAATGTTTAATGCCAAAAAATTTATTAATAGTGATGCTAAACAATATAAAAATATAGAAGACATTGGTAGAAAACTCCAAAAAATCCGATGAAACGTCTTATAGAATTAACTAATATTTCATTTAAATATAAAAATAAAACAATACTTAAGAATATAAATTTAAAAATAAATGAAGGAGAAAAGATTGCTTTACTTGGCAAAAGTGCTGCAGGGAAAACTACATTGATTTCAATTTTAAATGGGACTAGAAGGCAAACTAATGGAGACATAAAAATTTATGGTAAAAATTTTAATAATCTTGATAATTCCCAAAAAAGAACAATCGGGACAATTTGGCAAGACTTAAGATTAATAGATGATCTGTCTGCAGAGCAAAATGTAAATTGTGGTTTATTAAGTAATAAAAATCTAATATTTACTTTTAAAAATTTATTAAATATAAGTTCATTTCTTAAAGCTCATAAATGCATGGAATTATGTCAAATAAAGGCAAGTGTTTATTCAAGAAATTTAAAAAATTTATCAGGTGGGCAAAAACAAAGAATTGCAATTTCAAGATCAATAATACAAGAACCAGAAATATTATTTGCTGATGAACCTTTTAATAATTTAGATCCAAAATTATGTGATTACTTAAAAAATCTTTTTATTTCAAGATTGAATAATTATCAAATTAAATTTCCAAAGACTATTTTATTCTCCTTTCATAACATAAATCTAGTAGATGGATTTACAAGAGTTATTGGTTTGAAAAATGGAGAAATTTGTTTTGATATTCTTAGAGATAAATTAAAAAATTCTCATCTAGAAAATATTTATTAATTAACAAATTGCAGAAATTAAAATTAAATCATGTCTTAATAAGCTTTA
>CACNSV010000031.1 GCA_902623195.1 uncultured Prochlorococcus sp.
AAATCTTCTTTTTGCATCATTCAATTCAATAATATCTTTTCCCATTCCAAGTTTTTGTGAACCTTGACCTGGAAATAACCACGCAGTATCCATTTTTAAAGTTTTATTTTATTACCCCCATTTTAATAGAGCAGAGCCCCAACTTAACCCTGCACCAAAACCACTAGTTAAAATTATGTCATTTTTTTTAATCTTTTTATTTCTTATGAATTCATCCAAAACTAAAGGTATTGTGGCTGCAGAAGTATTACCATATTTACTTAAATTAGTTAATATCTTATTTTTATTTATTTTTAGCCTCTCTCCTACAGCATCCAATATTCTCTGGTTTGCTTGATGTAGAATTAGCCAATCAACACCTTCACTATCTAAATTCGTTTCTTTCAATAAATCACTGATAATAATTGGAACCTCTCTAACGGCAAATTTGTAAACTTCTTGACCATTCATCGAGATATTTGAAAACTCCCCTTTACGAAATTTTATGTGATCAGTAATTTTACCATTTAACTTTTTATTATAAAGATTTAAAAAACTACCTCTTTCTCCATCGGTCCTCAGGTTAAAACCAAACAAATTATTATGATCATTGGAAGCTTCAATAGCCAATGCTCCTGCGCCATCTCCGAAAAGGATACAGCTTCCCCTATCTTGCCAATCAACATAGCTTGATAATTGATCAGAACCTATGACTAATGCTCTTTTATATTTACCAGATGTCAAATATTGGGAAGCAGTAATTAGAGCGAATAAAAAACCACTACAAGCAGCTGTAAGATCAAAAGCCAAAGCATTCTTTGCGCGTAATTTAGCTTGAATCAGAGGTGCAGAACCAAATAGATCACTCGGAGTAGAAGTAGCCAATATTATTAAATCAACAGATTCAGAAGCCCAATTAGCCATATCGATTGCTGATAGTGCTGCTTTAAAACCCATATCTGAAACATCTTCATCTATTTGAGCTATTCTTCTATTTGATATACCAGTTCTTGCGGTGATCCACTCATCACTCGTATCTACAATTTGACTGATCTTTTCATTACTCAATACTTGAGCTGGTAAATAACTGCCGCAACCTTTAAAGGTTATTCCAATATTGGCAAAGTCTGAACCTTTCAAGAAATTAATTATTACTTATATAAGTCAAACATAAATTAGACACAATATGTTTATGAATTTAAAACTGGTAGTTTTTGAAGCTGGATTAAGTGCTCCATAACATTGTGGTTCACAGCAGAATGTGCCAATCTCAGTGCGCTTACAACAGATAATGACTTACTACTTCCATGACCAATTACACAAATACCATTTACACCAAGTAACAATGCTCCTCCATGTTCTGCATGATCTAATCTTTTCTTTATCCTCATCAAATTACTTTTTAAAAAAGCTGATCCAACCTTACCTCTCCTTCCTCTTGGTAATTCAGATTTTAAGATATCCAATAAAACTCCACCAACTGACTCCAAAAATTTTAAAAGGACATTACCTGTAAATCCATCACAAACAACAACATCAAATTCTCCACTCAAAACATCTCTTCCTTCGCAGTTTCCTAAAAAATTTAAGTCTTTTTCTTTTGAAAGCAATTTAAATGTCTGCAATGAGAGTTCATTACCTTTGCAATCCTCTTCACCAATATTTAAAAGACCTATTTTAGGGCTATCAATTTGCAAAACATCCTTAGCATAGATATTCCCAAGTAAAGCAAATTGAAGCAAATAGTTTGGCTTGCAATCAGTATTTGCTCCGACATCTAATACTAAAACTGGCCTACTTTGATCTCTAGTTGGAAATAATGCACCAATTGCAGGCCTATCTATACCCTTAAGCCTTCCAATTCTAAATATTGCTGATGCCATTAATGCTCCAGAATTACCTGCAGAATAAACTGCTTTAGCTTGGTTATTTCTTACTAAATTCATCGCTACATTAATACTCGCTTCCTTCTTCTTTCTTACTGCTGTTGCTTCTTCGTTCATACCTATCGGAGAACCACTTGCTATAAGCTCAAAGCGACTATTTTGTATTTCTTTCTCCATCAATTCAGATAATCCAATTTTCTTTGAAACCTCATTAATTTTCTCAATTTGACCAACAAATTTTATATTTATTGGAAATCTTTGTATTGCATCGAGGCAACCTTCAAGTATAGGACCTGGAGCGTGATCTCCTCCCATACCATCAACAGCGATCCAAATTCTCTTTCCAGTATCAACAGTATCTTTATAATTTGAGTTTTCATTAGCTTGAAGGCGTTTTAATGGATCAAAGACTAATGGCTGTAATGTATTTTTTGCTATAGAACCTGCACTTAATACTACATTCCCAGCCACATTACTTGCGGTGTTTACAACTGATCCTGCACTTGATACTACATTCCCAGCTACATTACTTGCGGTGTTTACAACTGATCCTGCACTTGATACTACATTCCCAGCTACATTACTTGCGGTGTTTACAACTGATCCTGCACTAGATACTACATTTTCAGCTACATTACTTGCGGTAGCTGCAGAATTAGCTGCAGAATCGACAATCGAAGTAACCGCACTATTTCTCTTATACCAAATAACTAATCTCCTGATTGCTCTAGATTTATTAATTTTCCTGTAATTTTCTTTAGCCATTTAATTACCTTCAAAGGGAGCAATATCGACAATCCTCTGAAATAAATAACCTGTTCCCCTGGCTGTAAGAATTAATTCAGGATTAGCTGGATCAGCCTCTAATTTTGATCTAAGTCTAGAGATGTGTACATCAACGACTCTTGTATCAACATGCCTTTCAGGCGTATATCCCCACACCTCTTTTAATATTTCTCCTCTACTAAAGGGCTCCCCTGACCTACTGACCAGTAATTCCAATAAACTAAATTCCATTCCAGTTAGTCTTATCCGCTCATCACTTTTAAAAACTTGTCTACGATTTGTATCGATTTTTATATCTGTCACTTGTATGAGCCCAGAATTTGGCATTCCAGCAATTTGTTCTTTATCTATTCTTCTCAATACGCATCTAATTCTTGCCTCGAGTTCTTTTGGACTAAAAGGTTTCACGACGTAATCATCGGCACCTAACTCTAATCCAGTAATCCTATCTGCAACGTCTCCTAATGCAGTTAACATAACAATAGGGACATCAGAATCTTTTCTCAATTCTTGACAGACACCATAACCATCTAATTTTGGCATCATAACGTCGAGTACTACTAAATCTGGCTCATAATCCCTAAATAATTTAAGAGCCTCTTTACCATCAGAAGCGGTTACTACCTTATAACCAATCATAGAGAGCCTAGTTTCTAGTATTCTTCTGATACTTGCCTCATCATCTGCGACGAGAATTGTTTCTTTTGTTTGACTTGATGCAGCCATTTGTTGCTATTAGCTAATCAGCATGAGTATTTAACCTTTACCTAATCTAACTTGTTAAGGGGCAATATCCAAAACAACTTTTGTAGTAATTTTATCTTCATAAGCAAAATGTTAAATAAATTTTCAAGATATGTTTGCCAAAATTGCGGTTATGAAACTTCTCAATACTTTGGCAGATGCATGAATTGTAAAGAATGGAATTCGATTATTGAAGAAGAGAAAAGCTCTGTTTCAAAAAAAAATATTATTAAAAAAAGTAAAAAATCGAAACTCTTTACAGAAATTAGAATTCAAGAAATCTCGAGAATTAAGACTGGTTTTAATGAATTTGATAGAGTCTTAGGTGGCGGATTGGTTCATGGGTCGATCATTTTGCTGGGAGGAGAGCCCGGCATTGGTAAAAGTACGCTTGTTTTACAAGCCGCCAGCAATATGTCTTTATCTCATAATGTTCTTTATATAACTGCTGAGGAATCATTAGAGCAGGTCAAGGTAAGATGGACCAGACTGAATCAAAGAAATTCTAATTTAAAAGTTTTTGCAGAAAATAACATATCAATGATTATTCAAGAAATTAAGGATAATAAACCAACTATCGCAATAATTGATAGCATTCAAGCAATTAATAATAGTGACTTAGAAAGTGCATCTGGGTCGGTATCACAAGTAAGATCATGTTCTTCTGAATTACAAAAATTTGCTAAAGATAACAATATTGCTCTTTTAATTATTGGACATGTTACCAAAGATGGAACATTAGCCGGACCTAAGACTTTAGAACATTTAGTAGATGTAGTTCTTAATTTTGAAGGCGATCATATCGCTAGTCATAGATTATTAAGAGGAATAAAAAATAGATTTGGTGCGACTTTTGAATTAGGAATTTTTGAAATGCTTGAAAATGGATTAAATGAAATTAAAAATCCAAGTTCTAATTTTACTAATAAAGAAAATATAGCTGGAGTTGCTACAACAATTACTCTTGAAGGAACTAGATCTTTCGCTGTTGATATTCAATCATTAGTAAATAAAACCTTCTTCAACAATCCTAAAAGAGCAACTACTGGATTAAACATAAATAGATTGCACCAAATAATTGCTGTAATTGAGAAGCATGTTGAATTAAAACTATATGAATTTGATTGCTATGTGGCTACAGCGGGTGGTTTTGAGATTAATGATCCTTCATCAGACTTATGTGTAGCCATATCAATTATTTCTAGCCTTCTAAATACAAATCCTATTAAAGATTGCGCATTTATTGGAGAACTTGGTTTAAATGGTCAAGTGAGAAAAACTAACAATATGAAATTAAAGGTTGAAGAGTGTATAAGATTAGGTTTCAAAAAAATGTTAATTCCTCAGACTGATAGTGAAATAATATCCAAATTTAAAAATACTATCAATTTAATTGAAGTTGAAAATATTAAAGTAGCAGTCAGTATTGCTTTAAAAAATTAATAAACTATAAATAAACATCAATATTGCTTCTACCAGTAGTTTTAAGCCAATTTTCAATATCTAGATAGCCACCAGGATATAACCTGACAGCCTTAATCCAAACGTCTGCTGCTTTATCAAACCAAATATCTCTTTGATCATAATCTCCACTTTGTTCAGAATATCTGCCTCTTTTTTCATAAATTAATCCAATATTTTTTAGACAAGAGGGTTGTTTAGGATTTTCAATTAATGCTTTTTTATACGTTTCAATAGCAAGATCTTCATCACCGTTACTCATATAAATTATTGCCATATTTTTTAAAGTCTCTCCTCTGTCTATAGGACTTTCTTCTAACAATAAACTTTCTTTATAATTTTCAAGAGCCTCTGAATAATCTCCATTATTTTGTGCAGCCAAACCATCTCTATAATATATATATGCCTTTTTTTCTTTCTCAGCTATTGGAAGAACTTTTACTATAGATTCGGCTATTACAGTAAAAGCTTTATCAATAAAATTGTCTCTGTTTTGATTACTTGGCACTTTAAACTTTTAATAAAATAAATAGAAAATTAAGATTAAACTATTTAAAAAAAATTACTAACATTTATGATAGTAATAAATAAACTATAAGTATATTAAGGTATTTAAAAGGCATATGAAAAGCATACAACTTAATATTAGCGGAATGAAATGTGGAGGATGTGTTCAAACTGTTGAACGGATATTAAATGATAGCGATGGAACCAAAAACGTTACTGTTAATCTTTTAACAGAAAGTGCATATTTTGATATTAAAAATAACAACTTAGATATAGAAGAAATATTAGATAATCTTTCCAACAATGGTTTTCCCTCAAAAATATATACAAATGATTTTTCAGAAAAAATTAATAAAGCAGAATTAGATAAAAAAGAAAAATGGGTTAATAAATGGAAAAAACTTAATTTTGCATTTATTCTTTTATTCATTTCAGTATTAGGTCACTTAGCTGAAGGTGGTTATATTAATTCCTCGTTACTTGGAAACATTTATTTTCATGCATCTATTGCTACTATTGCACTCCTTCTCCCAGGAAGAACAATAATAGTTAAAGGTTTTAAATCATTTTTACTTAAAAGACCAGATATGGATACTCTTGTAGCTTTAGGAGTAACCAGTGCATATCTCACTAGCCTCATATCTTTAATTTTTCCAGAAAGTGGCTTCCCTTGTTTCTTTAATGAACCCGTAATGCTATTAGGTTTTATACTACTTGGACGTTTTTTAGAAGACCGAGCTAAATATCAAACTGGTTCTTCTATTAGTGAATTATTAGATTTACAGCCTGACAAAACTCTTATTTATGATGAGAATAATGATACAAGGGAAATAAGAGTTAATACATTAAGTCCTAATGATGAGATTAAAGTCCTAGCTGGTGATAGAGTCCCTGCAGATTGTACTGTTTTAGAAGGTAATTCTCTTATTGATGTTTCACATATCACTGGAGAGTCAAAACCTATTGAAGCCAATGAAGGCGATAAATTACTTAATGGATCTCTAAATTTAAATTCAAGTTTACGGTTAAAAGTTAATAAGGTGGGATCTGATACTTCATTAGCCAAACTTGTCAATCTTATTGAATCTGTTCAATCTCAAAAACCATCTATTCAAAGATTAGCAGATAAAATAGCTGGCAAATTTACATATTTTGTACTTTGTACATCAATATTAAGCTTCATTTTTTGGTGGCAAATAGCTTTTAGAATATGGCCAAATCTAATTACCACTGAAAATATTGGCTTGTCTATCCATAACAATCACTCCTTACACAGTTCTTTAGGAAGTAATGCTGATAACCCACTTACACTTGCAATACAACTATCTATAGCGGTACTAGTAATTGCCTGTCCATGCGCATTAGGATTGGCTACCCCTACTGTAATTACAGTTGCCTCTGGCAAGGCTGCGAAAAAAGGAATTCTTTTTAAAGGAGGAGATAAAATAGAGATTGCATCAAAAATAGATTCGATAATTTTTGACAAGACTGGGACATTGACCAAAGGATCGCCTTATGTTGTAGGCTTTGTTGGAAGTCGGGATGAAAATTTTCTTCTACAAGTATCTGCAAGTTTAGAAAATGAAAGTAGACATCCGATAGCAAAATCACTTATAGAAGAAGCAAAAAAACAAAATATAAATTTATTTCCAATTAAAAATATAAATACCGAAACAGGTCGCGGGATTTCAGGTGAATTACATTCAATTAATGGGGAAATAAAAGTAGGGAATTTACAATGGTTAGAGAATCACAATGTTGAAATAAGTCATGAAATTAAAAAGAAAATAAATGCAACTGAGATGCAGAAATATACCATTATAGGAGTAAGCATCTCCACGAATCTTATCGGTTGTATTCTATTAGGGGATACATTAAGAGAAGATGCTTACTCTTCAATTAAAAAATTAAGAGAAGATAATCACAACATTTATATTTTTAGTGGAGATAGAAAAGAATCTGTTGTTGATTTGGGTAAAAAACTTAATTGTGAAATAAACGAATTAAAGTGGGAACTTTTACCAGAAGATAAACTGAGAAATATTGAAAAATTAAAACTTAATGATAAGCAGAGAGTCGCAATGGTTGGAGATGGCATCAATGATGCCCCAGCTTTAGCAGCATCAAATCTTGGAATAGCTGTTGGCTCAGGTACTCAAATCGCAAAAGCAAATGCAGATCTTGTCTTAATGGGTGATAAATTAAATGGCCTTCATTACGCTTTAAAGCTTGCGAAGAAAACTATAAGAAAAATTAAACAAAATCTGTTTTGGGCTTTTGGATATAATTTAATAGCAATTCCTTTAGCAGCAGGTGTTTTATACCCTAAATTTGGAATACTTTTATCCCCTTCAATTGCAGCATTACTAATGGCTATAAGTTCAATTACAGTAGTAATAAACGCATTATCTTTAGACTAAATGGAAGGGAAATTTATAGTTCTGGAAGGAATAGATGGCTGTGGTAAAACAACACAAATTAATGAACTTTCTAAATGGTTACCAAAAAGTGGTCTAATGAATCACGATAAAACTTTAATTACAACAAGAGAACCTGGTGGTAGCATCTTAGGAAGAGAAATTAGAGATATGATTTTAAAAAATAATAATTCAAATTCACCCTCGATCCTAACTGAATTACTATTATATTCTGCTGATAGAGCAGAACATATTTCTAAGATAATATTACCTGCATTACAAAATGGAAATTGGATAATAAGCGACAGATTTTCGGGATCAACATTAGCGTATCAAGGCTATGGCAGAGAAATAAGTGTCGATATTATTAAAAATTTAGAAAATATTGTTTGTCAAAACTTAAAACCTGATTTAACTTTTTTTTTAGAAATCTCACCCGAAGAGAGTATATTACGGAGAAAGAATAAAGTCGCAGATAGAATTGAATCTGAAGGCTTAGAATTTTTAAAAAAAGTAAATCATGGATTTAAACTAATTGCTTTAGAAAATAATTGGGAAATAATAAAAGGCTCTGAAGATTTAAGTTCTATATCGCAACAAATTCAAATGTCATTAATCAAAAAATTTTCTTCAAATAAGTAATGATTAATTTTATGAATATTACTTGTGAAAATGAAATCAATTTAACATTAGACAGAATTATAAAAGAGAACGTCATATCTAATGCTTATATTTTTTATGGCCCCGAGCATGTAGGAAAAAAGGAAACAGCATTAAGATTCATAGCAGGAATAATTAAAACCAATAATCTTGATTCAGAAGCTTACCAAAAAATTAAAGACAATAATTATCCTGATTATTTAAAAATTGAACCAACATATATATCAAAAGGAAATATTGTTAATCAATCAGAAATAGATAATGACAAAAATCAAATAACTAAAGCTTTAATAAGAGTTGAACAAATTCGGAATATCAATGTTTTCTTAAGCAAAAAATCGATCCAATCTACCAAAAAATTTATATTAATTGAAAATGCTCACCTGTTAAATGAGGCTTCATCAAACTGTTTATTAAAAACTTTAGAAGAACCAACCAATGGAGTTTTTATTTTATTAACTTCAAGATTAAATTTATTAATAGATACAATTATTTCAAGATGTCAAATAATAAGATTTAAGCCATATTCAGATCAAAAATTAAAACAATTTCTTGAAAAATCAAAATATAAGAGTAATGATCTTTTATCAAATAGTGAGGTTTTGGAAAACTTAATTTTTATATCTAATGGATCTCCAGGGAAACTACTAAATAATATAGAAATTTGGGATCAAATACCTGAAGACATAAAACAAGAAATTGTATTACCTCTCAAAAGTTATGCAAATATACTATTTTTAGCAAATAATATTACAAGTCAATTAGATTTAAATCAACAAGAATTACTTTTGAATTTTATGCAAAGGAAATGGTGGGCAGATACAAGAAATAAAAAAATAGTGGAAATATTGGAGAGTATCAAAGAAAATATTAATTCAAATGTACAACCTAGAATATCTTGGGAGGTTGGTTTGTTAAAGATAAAATTTGAAGAGTCGTAAATTATGTATTTATTAAATTAGACTCTCTTGAATTAATAAATTCTGTTTTAGCAACATCTACTTGATTACCTATAGGAAGTTCTAAACAATATCCAGCTCCATATACAGTTTTAATATATTGTGGTTTCCTTGGATCTGGTTCTAGTTTTGTTCTTAAGTGCCTTACGTGTACTCTTATGGTTTCAATATCATCGTCCGGTTCATAACCCCACACTTCTTTAAGAATTAATGAAGGGGAAACAGTTTGACCATGCCTTTGAAGAAGGCAATGTAACAGTTCAAATTCTAAATGGGTAAGTCGTACTGGTGAATTAAACCAGATTACCTCAAATCTTTCTGGTACGAGTGTAAGTGGACCATAATTTAGTATTTCTTGTTGATTTGTAGAATTTAATGCAGCTCTATTTGTTCTTCTCAAAAGAGCTTTAATACGTACATGAAGCTCTTCTAAATCAAAAGGTTTTGTAATATAATCATCAGCTCCTGAATTAAAACCAGTAACCTTATCTTTTAATCCACCCAGTGCAGTAATCATTAATATCGGGATGCCTGATGTTCTTTCATCTCTTCGCAATCTCTGACATAAAGTTAGACCATCCACATTAGGAAGCATTAAATCTAGCAATATAATATCTGGAGCATATTGCAATGCTAAAGCTTGACCTTTAATTCCATCATCAGATTTTAAAACATCAAAACCAGAATGTTCAAGATGACCTGAAACTAAATCTCGCATATCGCGATCATCTTCAATTAAAAGAATTGTAGTTTTCATATTGATTACTAAAAATAAAATTTTTAATATTCTCTCAATAATTTTTATTTATTGCAGATAATGTTTAAATAGCACTAAAACTTAAAAAAGCAGCAAAACTCAATAGTAGCAGTAGTTTTAACATAAATTTGGAGACCAGAACCTAAAGAAATTTTATAAATTCTTCCATTTTTTTTAACTTTTGCTTAATAATA
>CACNSV010000032.1 GCA_902623195.1 uncultured Prochlorococcus sp.
GCACCAAATACGAAAACAGCTTTTCCGTCAAGTGTTGTTGTAGAAGAGAAAGTACCAGCTTCGAATTCATTCATTCTAGCTTCGATACCATCTACACGACCTCTTAGTAGAGCAATCTCGCTTGAGAATTCATCGATAAGAGTTCTTTCTACGTTTGATACTTCAGCTACATTTCCTAAACAAGAATTAACGATAGCTGCAGCTTCAAAACGTGTTAATGCTTTGTCACTTACATCAACGCTACAACCTCTTGAGTTAACAAGATCTTTAATAGACTGGTGTGCCCAATCTCCTGGCTGAACGTTTAAATAGTTGTTTGTAAATCCTGCAGACCTTGAGCTAGTTGAATAGCTATTCATGTCTTCAAGATTGATGTCAGTAGCTTGTGCAGCAATTGGAGCAAACATGCTCGCCGCAGCACCAGCAACCAACAATTGTTGGAAGAGTTTCATTTTACCTCACACAAAAAGACCCTAAATAGGGGTATTACAACTTTAATAGCTGCAACCAAAAATTGCCAGAACTAAAAGATTGTCAATTATGTATAAAATTATACAATTATAACTTTAAAGTGTATAAATATTACACTCTTTTAAAATGTTACTTCTGCTTATTAACCCATGAGTTGGCAACTTCTTTTGCAAGATTTCTTATTTTTTCAATATATTGAGCTCTATCAGTAACAGAAATCACTCCTCGTGCATCAAGTAAATTAAAGCTATGACTACATTTCAAAACAAAGTCTAAAGCTGAGAAGGTTAAGTTTTTAGAAATTAAGTTCTCAGCCTCCTCTTTATATAAGTTGAAAAGCTTCCTTAAATTATCAGGGTTTGATTCTTTAAAGTTAAAAGTACATTGATCTTTTTCAAAATCCAACCAAATATCCCTATAAGTTGTATTTTTATCCCAATTTAAATCCCAAATACTTTCTTTATTTTGAAGGAACATTGCAATCCTCTCCAACCCATAAGTAATTTCTATTGGGATAGGGTGGCAATCAATTCCTCCACATTGCTGGAAATAAGTAAATTGAGTAACTTCCATACCGTCTAACCATACTTCCCAACCAACTCCCCATGCCCCGAGAGTTGGTGATTCCCAGTTATCTTCAACAAATCTTATGTCATGATTCTTTGTATTTATTCCTATCTTTTCTAGAGATTCTAAATATGTTTCTTGAATCTGATCAGGAGATGGTTTAATAATTACTTGATATTGATAGTAATGTTGAGCTCTATTTGGATTTTCACCAAACCTTCCATCTGTAGGCCTTCTACAAGGCTCAGCATAAGCTACTGACCATTTTTTTGGACCTATTGCCCTTAAGAAAGTATGGGGGCTCATAGTTCCTGCACCTTTTTCTGTATCGTAAGGTTGCATAATCAAACAACCCTTTGATGACCAAAATAAATTTAAATTCTGAATTATATCTTGAAAAAACATCTTTATAGATTGGTAAATATATTCATTAAGGTTTGATTGATTATAATTTTTTTTTAATTGAAATGGCAATTAATTTGACTTTTGCCTTTTTTTAAAATCTGCATTTTATTAAGAAACATAAAAATAAAAAATATTCCTCAATGGAATATTTTAAGCTCAATAATTTTTAATCACGAAGAAGCTCAATGGGAATGGACCATAAGTTAATGAATTTCGTGAAGGATCATCATATTGACATGTTAATAAAATGCCCTCTCCAAGGCCATACTCTGACCTTATGTAAACTTCACCTGTTTTTTGATTTCCTTTCAAAAAAACATTTCCTATTGCCTTTAATTTTTCAAAGTCGTTAAAATTCACATAAGAATATTTTTGAAGAAATGTCTTCAAGGCATTTTTTGCTTCGTTATCAGTTTTAGCCATAATACCAATAGTAATCCAATCGGTTTTTCTAATTTCATCATCCAATTCTTTTGTAAGTTTTTGAATTTGATCCTTACCAAGTATTGGAGCAGTTTTGTATTTATTTAAATCAATTAATTGATTAATTTGCATATTTTTTAAATTCAAACAATTTAAGACTTCTCAACCAAAAGTTCTACTGTTCCAAGCCCACATACTTGAATCAACATTTTGAAAGTAAATATAAATTCTATCTATTGGTATTTCTAGTTCACTTGAAAAAAATTCACAAATGGATTTTGACATTTTTGAAGGTTTAAGTGATCCAATTGATTTAATTTCAATAAAACAACATGGTTCATTTGATCCCGAAAAATACATTTGTGCTGAATCATTTAATTTAACCATTACAAAATTCTCAGGCTTATTCAATAAAGAAGAAATAAAATCTGAACTTTTTGATAAGAGCATTTGTTCATCTTTTATCTCTTTGTTTGTAGAAATATTCAATAAGGGCACTTTAGTAATCTAAAAATTTAGTTTGATTATGGCAAAAATAAAGCGAAAAACGTTTTTAAAACATTCAGAGACTTAACCAATAGTAAATTTTATATTCACGAATCTAGAAAATCATTAGTAGTTTTAATAAAAATACATTTTTATTTTGGAAATATTAACTTATCAGCAAAGGCGAAAGCAAGATGAGACAGATGACAGTGAGTTTTACTCTACTCCTAAGTTTGTATATCACTTAGACGCAAATTTCAGAAAGAATCTTACTGAAATTTATGAAGGAGAGTTTAAAAACAACTGTTCTGTTCTTGACTTAATGTCGAGCTGGGATAGCTATCTTCCAAGAAATTTTAAATATAAAAAAGTTATTGGTCATGGTTTAAACAAAGAGGAACTCGAGAAAAATAAAGCTTTTGATGATTATTGGATACAAAATTTTAATATTAATCAACAGATTCCACTCGAAGATAAAACTATTGACTATTGTTTGATGGTTGCAGCATGGCAATATTTGCAATATCCAGAGAAAATATCAGGAGAGATTGCAAGGATTTTAAATAAAAATGGGAAATTTATAATAGCTTTTTCTAATCGGGCTTTTTGGCATAAATCTCCTAACATATGGACTTACTCAAATGAAAAAGAGCGGATTGATTATGTTAGGAGTATTTTAGTTACAAATGGTTTTTCTGAACCTAGGGTAATAAAAAAATTTACTGAAAAAAATGCTTTTTTACCTTTTTTCAATTGTGATCCTTTTTATTGTATTATTTCCGAGAAGAAAAAATAATTTGTTAATAGAAGAAATGAGAAGTTCTCAGTAGCGTGATAGATAATAATTTTATGAAAATTAGTCCTAATTAATAATTATGTATATCATTGGATAGATAAATTATAAATAAATGGGCTCTAAAAGAGAAAAATATCCTGAAAAATGTCCCTGGGATCTTGGTCCTAAACAACATTTAGCAGAAAAGGGTAAATGGACTTTAAGGTCTGGAGAAACCTGTGTAAGTTTTAGTAAAAATAAGCTAGATAACAATTACTTTCATGTTATTAGTAATGAAAATGAAGAACAAATATTGGCATTTAGAGCTAGATTGTTATACCAAAAACTTCTTGATAAAGGATTCCGTTTAGTTGAATAAAATATTCAAAAATTAATAAAGCAAAAAATAAAAATATAAATATAAATTTATATCAAAGATAATTCATTAAAAATATATTTCATTTCATTTTTTTTATCATTATCATCTAAGAATTTTATAATCCTTGACTCAAGCACCCAAAAATTATTAATTCCTAGATCTACAAAAGTATCTTCATATTCCAATATTTTTGATTTTGGAGTTAATGTTTCGATATCTAATTGCTGACTAGAATATTTCTTACTCAAAAACCCATCTCCAGTATCTAGGAATTCTTGTACAAATATCTCGATAATAACGCCATGAATTTTCCTAAAAACCATATTAATTTTTTTATCTTTAATAATATATTTATCTCCATCATTTTTACCTAAGACTTCTATTCTTATTCCTTTATCCGATTCTCCTAAAAATTGAAAATTATTATTCTTATGCACCTCTGTGAATTCTCTTTTAACTCTATGTATAGCTACCTCGAATAATTGAGATGAAATCCCTTTGATAATATTATTATCAGAAATATTATTTATTTTTGGTTTAAAATTACTATCTAAAACAAATTCTCCTTCAAAAGATTTTTCATTTTCTACAAAAATACATTTACCAGTGTATCCATTGAATTTTTTAGGCCATGTATATCTGTTGTTGTAAGCTTCTTTAAAAATTTCTTTGCAATTTGATTTAGATAAAACCATTTTAGTTAATTAAATAAAGGAATTAATAGACAAAAAAAAACCTCTCATAGAGAGGTTTAAGTAATTAAATTTAGGTTAATTAGCCATTTTGAGAAATTTTTGCATTTTCCATATTGTCGAATGCTTGGCCAATTTTCTTAAAGTCAAATCCCATAGCTCTTAAAGCATGCCATAGATGACCTTGCAAGAAGAAGAAACCAAGATAGAAATGTACATTTGCTAACCAGGCTCTTGAACTGTAAGCACCTTCACCTAAGTCAACTGTGTCAGTAAAATAAGGAGCAAACTGGAATTCTAATTTAAGTGGGGCTCCATAAAGATCTTCAGCATAGATTGTTGTGTTTGAAGCACACCAGAAAGCTGCTACAAATGCACAGAATGAAACTCCTACTACGGAATAAGAAAGGATAGCTTCACCACCTAATAAACCTTTACCTTTGAACTCAGTGTACTCACCAAATTGCTTAGTAGCTATATGGAAAGCTCCTCCAATAATCTCTAGGAAAGCAAGGAAAGCATGTCCTCCCATAATATCTTCTAAACTATCAATCTTAAGGAAATCAAACTGATGATTCCAGATAGCTGCGATATCAAGATTATAAATAACTTGTCTTGTTGAACCTATAGCTGGATCATAAATTCCATGTATACGAGCCCATTCAACAAACATAATTGCTCCTAGACCAAGGAAGATTAAATGATGGCCAAGAATAAATGTTAATTTATCTGGATCATCCCATTCAAAATCAAATTTCTGAGGCTTACTTCCTTCGGGATAATCTCCCAAATCACCTTCAAATTTATTTGAGTGTAGTAAACCACCTGCTCCAAGAACTGCAGAGAAGATTAGATGTAATGTTGCTATCACTGTAATTCCATATGTTTCTGTGATAACTCCATTTTCAACTCCTCCAATTCCAATACCAGCAAGGTGAGGCAAGCAAATTAAATTTTGCGAACCCATTGGAATAGTGGCGTCATATCGTGCTAATTCGAATAGAGCAAAAGCACCCGCCCAAAACATCATTAATCCAGCATGGGCTGCATGAGCGGCAATAAATTTGCCAGATCTGCCTACAACGCCAGAATTTCCTGCGTACCAATCATAGGTAACATCAGATTTTCCGTAACTTTGTAACACGTGAAATTAAAATAAATAAGTAAATTGAATCTATTGCCAAACTCGTTTAATTTGACTCATTCTTTACAATTTTTAGCAAGAAGTAAAGAAAGAACTAAATCGGGATATCAAAAGCTACAAAAAAGCTTCAAAATATCTTCAAAGGACTATTCCAATAAAGTTATTTTGAAGCTTTGTGACTATTTAGAAGAAATTAACCCAAAGATGGAATTTCTCCTTTAAGTTGTGTCGCCCAAGATTCAAGACGAGAGTCAGTCAAATCTGATTCACTATCTTCATCTAATGGCAAACCACAGAAACTTTCACCAATTATACTTTTTGATTCTTCAAAAGTGTAAGAAGCTTTATCAACATATCCGACCATGTCAGCTCCTGCTTTCTGGAAGTAGCTATGTAATTCTTCCATTGCGTCGCAGTAATTTTCAGTATAAGTAGAAGAATCTCCAAGACCGAAAATAGCTACCTTTTTACCAGATAAACTTAGTTCACCAATATCTTCTAATATTGAATCCCAAGCAGTACCTGATCTTTCTTCGTCAGCACCAGTGTTCCATGTTGGTATGCCACAAATGATTCCATCGAGGCCTTCTAGCTCTGAAAGGTCATCCACATCTGAAACATCCTTAGGTGAATCTGCAGATGAAAGAAAATTGTGAAGACGATCTGCAACGTCTTCTGTTTTTCCAGTTGTAGTAGCGTAGTAAATTCCTACAGTCATAACTTCAAATTGATTACCTTAAAATAATAAAATAAAAAAGATTGAATTAAATCTTTTAAAAACTCTTTTTATGTAAAATTTTATACTTACTTATGTATAGAATATTTATAAGAACATAAATTAACTTGTATTTGTAAATTCCATGACAAGCATAGAATTAAAAAATCTTCTAACAAATCTGGCTAATGATTTTAATTTTGAAAATTCGAATAAAAATAGATTAATAGCCTTTGTAGGCTTATTAGGAGATTTTGACAGCTTTGAATATGCTATTAACCTCAAAAAATTTGCAATTTCAAATACTCTTGAAAATTTAGATATTTTTTTAATTGCTATAGGAAATGAAAAAGGTAAAGAAAAATTTTGCAGATATACAGGCTTTTCAGAAGAGCACCTTAAAGTTGTCAACGATAATCAATTGCACCAACTTGTAGGAGCATCAAAAGGTCTAGATATTGGATTAGGAGGTTGGATTAATATGACTCTTATGTTGATGGGAATTGGATCTTCAAAAACGCTACTAGAAGTTATTAGAGGATATACAGGAGATAAAGGTTCGAATCAAATTTACAATGATTGCGATCAGATAAATTTATTTAATTTTTTCAAATTTTCAGGTAGCTTATTCAGTAAATCTTTTGGCAAAGGCTATTTAAGACCATTTGAATTGGCTACCTTTAGATTAAATAATATGATTGAGATATTTAAAAACTGGAAAGATTATATGATTGATACTAAGTACTTGCCACAAAGATCTTGCACTTTTATTATAGATAAAAATAATGTTGTGATATATAAATATTTTTCCAAAGATATACTTAATTACTCTAGGGACATGAAATTACCAATAGATTTTTTAAACGAATTTAAATAAAAATGATTATCTTCAATGTTGAGTTGTATGGATATTTTGCAGCGATACTGACAACATTAGCCTTTTTACCGCAACTAATAAAAACCCTTAAAACAAAAAAAGCAGAGGATGTTTCTTTAATAACATTAATAATGTTTTTAACTGGCGTATTATCTTGGATTATTTATGGGTACAACATCTCATCAACCCCTATTCTTGTCGCAAACATTATTACTTTTATTTTAAATCTGCTTATTTTAATTTTTAAAATTAATTTCTCAAAAGAGTGATTCACTTAATATTATTGATAAACACATTTGTATAAATTTTATTCAACAAAGTAAATCACATAAATTATTATCTAATTAAATATTCGAAAAATTTTGAAAACGACAAAATGCTGGGTTTGGTTCAGAGGAAATTTAAATGGTAATGGTCATTGGAAGGAAGGTTTTACTTGTACCTTTGACGAAAAACCAGGTATTTTGATTGAAAGCCCAGCTTATGTCACTTGTAGAGTGCCTAATTGGAGAGTTTTAACTTCTGAACCAGATGACTTTTCAAAAAGTCCTTCCATTCCAGAAAATGCTATTTGGAAACTTATTTAACATTTCTAAAATTTTAAAACTTAACAAGTCATCTAATATAGTTAACGTTTAGTTTACTAATTTAGGCTTATTTACAAATTATTTATCGATATTATTCCATTTTTAATATTAGGTTTTTTTATTGGGAAAGCTAAACCCTTAGCCTCTGAAAAAATATCTATAAGTTTAATAAGATATGGAATCCCCATCAGCGTAATGGGTTTATTATTAAAGGCTGGTATTAACTTTGATTTGATTAATTCAGCCTTATTGGCTTTTATTACGATTACATTATTTATATTTTTTATTAATTACATTTCAACAATTAAAAGATTATTTCCAAATTATTCATTGCAATTAGCAGGCTTAATAGGCAACACATCTTTTTTAGGTATTCCAATTGCGATTGCGCTTTTACCAACAGAAACTATCAACTTTACAATTGGTTTTGATCTAGGCACAACTATGTTTTCTTGGATATTTGGTCCATATTTATTACAAGAAACAAAAAATAATCACTCTTTATTGAATTGCAGAAAACTTATATCTTCCATATTTAATAGTCCTGCCTCAAGGGGAATAATTGGTGTATTAGTAATTTATTTATTTAACTTAGAAAATATTTTTGAAGATTTTCTTTGGATTCCTGCAAGGATTGTGATTTATATCGCTATTGTTGTTGTTGGTGCAAGACTTGGTATTATTAACAAAAGTAAAAAAATGCTGATTCCATTTAAGGATAATATTAAATATTCATCTCTTTTAAAGCTTTTTATCTTACCTTTTTTTATTTTTGCATTTTGTAAAATTTTAAATTTCGATGGAACAAATACAACAGCATTAGTTTTACAAGCAGGAACTCCAAGCGCTATTTCAACAATATTGCTTGCAGAAGCTTATAAAAAACAAAATGATCTAGCAGCTAAAGCTTTTTTTACAACTACAATTTTCTCTACAGTTACAATTCCCTTTATATTTTTTCTCACGAGTTTTTAAAAATTTATTTTTGAAAACAAAAGCATGAAATATATAAATTGTAAATAATAGGTGCAGGAATCCACATAATGTCTTAAGATTTTCTTTATGAAGTCAATCAATCCCCAAAATGAATACGTTCCTTTAAGGATTAATCTTTGTTTAAGGA
>CACNSV010000033.1 GCA_902623195.1 uncultured Prochlorococcus sp.
ATTTTAAACCGTAGGATTTAAGAATAACCACTTATTAAAAATTTTGGGAAAAGATCATTTTTATTCAATTTTTTAAAAATATTATATTTATATACTGCGTTAACAAAACATAACCCTTTTGCAGGAGCAGACTCATGAACTTCTTCCTTTCTTTTATTTAACCATCTTTGATAAAACGTATCAGGTGATATTTTATTTTCACCAACTAAGACCAACTGACCAACTATTGAACGAACCATTCCATACAAAAATCCAGTAGCTTTTATATCAATAAAAATTAATTGCCCACTTTTATATATTTGAGCATCTTTGACTGTCGTAATTGATGTGGACCTCTTACTCCCACTCTTTTGGAAGGCAAAAAAATCATGTTTACCTTTGAGAGTACTTATCGCATTTTGCATTTTTATAATATTAAGTTCTTTTTGATATCGATGCCAAGACCAATTATTTAAAAAAATATTTGGCAATCTACTATTATTTATTACATATCTGTAATGTCTATAAATTGCTGAATAGCATGCATGCCATGAAGCTGCTACTCCAACAGATTCAATAATCCTAATATTTTTAGATAACCTTCCATTTAAGGCTCCTGACCATTTATCCTCTGGAATTACAAAATCAGTATCAAAATGAACAACTTGACCTGAAGCATGAACTCCAGCATCAGTTCTACCAGAAGCAAACGTTTTAATATTCTTGTTAGAAATAGTTTTTAATGCTTCTTCAAGAGTCTCTTGTACTGTATTTACCTGTTTTTGTCTTTGCCAACCTGAAAAGTCTGTACCATCATATTGAATGGATAGTGCAACTCTTTTCAAGAAATTAATTAATTATTTCTATACAAGCTCAATGATTGCCATTTGAGCATTATCACCTTTCCTTGGAACAGTTCTAACAATTCTTGTATATCCACCCTCTCTATCTCCATATCTTTCTTGAGCCTTCTCGAATAATGAGTGTACTAACTTTTTATCATATATGTATCCAAGGGCCCTTCTTCTTGATGCTAATGAACCATCTTTAGCTAAAGTTATCATTCTCTCAGCTTCATTTCTTAAGGCTTTTGCTCTTGCTTTTGTTGTTGTAACTCTACCTTCTCTGATTAATTGGGTTGTTAATCCTCTAAGAAGTGCTTTCCTTTGATCAGCAGGTTTACTTAGTAGTGGAACTCTTAATTGATGTCTCATAATCTAAAAATAGTTAAACAGATGTTCTGCTTTGCGGAATTGAGATCCCAATGCGTTCAAGAGCTTCGATGACCTCATCAGCAGACTTAGAACCAAAGTTTTTGATTTCGAGAAGATCTTCATAACTGAAACCCATCAAATCTGACACTGAATTAACTTGAGCTCTTTTCAAGCAATTATAAGCTCTTACTGATAAGTTTAGCTCCTCTAAGGGAATTTGAGCTTCAGGAGATGGTTCTGGCTCTTCGGGAATCTCCTCAACCATTGTAACAGTTGCCAGAGGCTGAAAGAGTTCTATTAATTGATTAGCGGCCTCTGCTATTGCATCATCAGGACTTGTAGATCCATCAGTAACTACTTCCATTTTTAATCTCTCTCTACCTGTTCCACCTTCGGCAACAGCAGTCTCATCAATTGTAAAATTAACCCTTTTTACTGGCATAAAGACTGCATCGATTTGTAAAAGATCAACAGATGTTGTCTCTTCATTTCTTCTATCTACAGGACGATAACCTGTTCCTCTCTCAACGTGAATTTCTAATTCAAGATTATGGCCATCTTGAATAGTAGCAATTGGTTTTTCTCCATCTACAACTTCAACTTGTGAAGAAAATTGTATATCATTAGCTTTAACTTCCATAGGGCCTGTTGCTACTAATCTACCAATCTCGACTTCATTACTTGCACTGTTGATTGACAATTGCTTGCAATTTAAAAGAATATCTAAAACATCCTCTCTTACTCCTGGAACAGTAGCATATTCATGATTTACCCCTGCTATTCTAACTGCTGTAACAGCGCTTCCTTCCAGGCCTCCCATAAGTACTCTGCGGAGAGAATTTCCTAATGTAGTAGCTTGACCTCTTTCTAAGGGTCCAATTAAAAATGTTCCTGTTTGGGAGCGATCATCTGAAATTTGATGGTCAATTCGATCAATCTGGTATTGCAACACGGAAAATAAAAGGATAAAGGGTTAGTGTTAAATGAGACAAGTCTCTAAACGCGTCTGCGTTTAGGCCTTCTGCATCCATTATGAGGTAATGGAGTGACATCTCTTATTAGAGTTATTTCTAAACCAGCCACTTGTAAAGCTCTTATGGCGGTTTCCCTACCTGAGCCTGGTCCACGTACAAGGACTTCAATCTGCCTCATCCCTTGATCCAAGGCTCTTCTCGCCGCAGATTCAGCTGCAGTTTGTGCTGCAAATGGAGTACCTTTTCTTGCTCCTTTAAATCCGCTTGCACCTGCTGATGACCAAGAAATTACATGTCCGGAAGTATCAGTAATAGATACGATCGTATTATTAAATGTACTTTGGATATGTACTACCCCATTTGGTACATTTCTTTTGGATTTCTTTGAACCAGTTTTTTTTGCTTGAGCTGCCATTTTTATTTAGAAAATTAAAGTTTGTAAGTTATCTTTCATTATTTCTTCCTTCCAGCTACGGTTTTTCTAGCTCCTCGTCTAGTTCTTGCATTAGTTCTTGTTCTCTGTCCTCTAACAGGAAGACTCATCCTATGCCTTCTTCCTCTCACACAACCGATATCTTGCAGGCGTTTTAAAGCCATACCTTCTTGTCTACGTAAATCTCCCTCAACTGTATATGCTTCGGTAGCTCCTCGCAATTTTTGCACATCTGAATCTGCAAGATCTTTAACACGAGTATCAGGGTTAACTCCGGTATCTACAAGTATTTGTTTAGATCTAGTAAGACCAATACCATAAATGTATGTGAGGGCAATCTCAACTCGCTTTTCGCGAGGTATGTCAATTCCTGCAATCCTAGCCACTTGTTTTCAATAAATAAATGTTGTAATTGAATTTTAATTTAATTAATAAAAATTAAATAAAGCCAAAGTTTCACCCCTGACGCTGTTTGTGCCTAGGGCTAGCGGTACAGATAACCATAACCCTACCGTGACGACGAATGACACGGCACTTGTCACACATTTTTTTTACTGAGGCTCTAACCTTCATAAGGTTTTTCTCATTAAAATATGAATCCTTTATTATACATCATCATCAAGCAATTTTTTGTTTTATTTCGTCAGAAATTGTTTTTAAGTCTCTATCACCATCAATATATTCCAAAATATTTAGATTTTCATAGTATGCAATAAGCGGTTGAGTAGTTTCATTATATATATCTAATCTAGTTCTTATTATTTTTTCATTATCGTCTGCTCTACCTCTATTGATTAATCTTTTAACTAGGACATTTTCAGCTAAATTTATATAAAAGGCCTTTTCGATTGGTTGATTAAGCTCATCTAGAACTTTAGTTAGAGCATCTGCCTGCGATATATTGCGAGGATATCCATCTAAAATCCACCCTTGATTACTCAATCCTAAATTTTGTTTAACAATTTCCAAAACAAGTTCATCATCAACTAATTTACCGCTATTAATAATTTCTTTGATTTGGATTCCTAAAGTTGTTTTCTTCTCTACTTCATTTCTTAATAATTCTCCTGTAGATAAGTGTAAATAAGAATTAGAGTTACTTATTAAAGAAGCTTGTGTGCCTTTCCCTGCCCCAGGAGGTCCTAAGAATAGTAAATGTTTTTTCATCAGTTATTTACCAAACCCTCATATCTTTGCGAAATTACATAAGTTTGGACTTGCTTTGCTGTATCAATTGCAACTCCTACTAGAATTAATAATGAAGTAGCTCCTAATCCTTGAAATGTTTGAACGTTTGTTGCTCTTTCAACAGCTGCTGGAATAATCGCCACTGAGCCTAAAAACAATCCACCAAGTAAAGTTAATCTATTTTGAATGCCCGTTAAATAATTAGTTGTTTTAGATCCAGGTCTAACACCAGGAATTGCTACTCCTCCTTTTTTCAGATTAGATGCTACATCTATAGGATTAATTGTAAGAGATGCATAAAAATATGAGAAACCAAGAATTAAACCAAAAAATGTTAATGCATAAGGCCACGGATTTGAAGCACCTGGATTAAGTGCACTAGCAAATTTTATTAATAAAGGATTACCAGTAACATTCGCTATAGTTATAGGCAAAAATATCAACGCCGAAGCAAAAATTATTGGCATAACTCCTCCAGCATTTAATTTCAAGGGCAGATAACTTTGCCTAGTAGGAAGTAATGATGTGCTACCTATTTGTCTTTTAGCGCTAACTATTGGAATTCTTCTTGCTCCTTCCTGAACAAAAATTATTCCCACAATTGTTAACAGGAATACTCCTAATAAAACCAAAATACCCAAAACATCGCCTCTATCTCCAGTCTGTGCTTTTTCAATAGTTGAACTAAGAGCTTTAGGTAAGGTTGCAACAATATTTAAAAATATGACTAATGAAGCCCCTTGACCAATTCCTTTCTCTGTAATTATCTCACTGAACCACATAACTATCATAGATCCAGTAACTAATGCTATAGATGTTTGCAAAACAAAAGTAGTTTCACTTATACCTTCAATTGCATATTGCCTCAGTATAAGAGAGAAAATAATGCTCTGAAGAAAACCCCAACCTAGGGACACATATCTAGTTATTTGAGCAATCTTTCTTCTTCCTGCTTCTCCTTCATTTTTCTGTAGATCTTCGAGGACCGGTAAAGCTGCTGTTAATAGTTGAATAATAATTGATGCATTAATAAACGGCAAAATACCTAGAGCAAAAATTCCCAGAGTTGAGATGCCACCACCTGTAAAAATATCCAAAAATCCTATTAATTGGCCACCTTGATCTATAAAACTTTTAAAAGCAACTCTATCTATCCCAGGCATCGGGATATAAATTCCTAATCTTACTAGCAGCAGCAAACCTAATGTTGTTAAAACTCTATTTCTAAGCTCCTCATTAGAAAAAAGTTGAGTAAGAATCTCTGAAGCGCTAGGATTTCGACTTTTCTTGACTAACATGCTACATTTTTTTCATTAATTTATGAACTGTAACTATCCTAATTGATGATCTCGCATGATCCACCCAACGATTCAATTTTTTCTTTAGCAGCTTTAGTAAAAGCATGAGCTTCAACCTTCAATTTAACTTTAATTTCACCATTTCCTAAAACTTTTAAGGGATATTTTGGTTTAAAAAGTAAGCCTTTTTTAACTAATGAATCAATATTGACTATATCATTTTCTTTAAACTCATTTAATTTAGAAAGATTTATTATTGAAAAAATTTTTTGGTTAATAATTTGAAAATGCTTTAATTTTGGAACTCTTCTATAAAGGGGCATTTGACCACCTTCAAATCCTGGCCTTGTTGGTCTACCTGATCGTGATTTTTGACCCCGCATTCCAAAACCACAGGAAGCACCTTGTCCAGCAGCTATCCCTCGTCCTTTTCTTAGTTTTTTCTTACGAGAACCGTTATTTGGTTTAAGAGAATTTAAAGTAATCATAATTTTAAGAATATAGCTGTTCTAAAGAAATTCCTCTTTCTCTAGAAACAGATTTGTGAGTTCTTAATTGAGATAAAGCAACCATTGCTGCCCTAGCATTATTAAGAGGAGTTTTACTACCCAATCTTTTTGCTAGAACATTTTTTATCCCAGCTAACTCTAGTACAGTTCTTATGGAACCACCTGCAATAACACCAGTTCCTGGTGCTGCAGGCCTTATTAAAACATTAGCAGCCCCATCTCTTCCTAATGAAAGAGTAGGTATTGAATTATTACGAGTTAATGGAACCCTTACAAGATTTTTCTTACCATCAGCAACTCCCTTTCTTACAGCACCGATCACATCTCCTGCTTTACCTACACCTACTCCAACTTGACCTTTTTCGTTCCCAACAACAATAATTGCTCTGAAACTCATTTTTTTACCTCCCTTAACTGTTTTAGAAACTCTTCTAATTTGAACAACTCTTTCTTGCCAATCTGAGTCTCTCTCGAGATTTTTAGAATCTCGTCTATTTCGTCTCTTATTATTCTTTTTAGGTTCATCTTGATTAAAATTTGAAGCCTTTTCAGATTTTGATTGATTTTCTTGTTTTGTTGGTGTGTCAGTCATGATTAATATTTAGAATTTTAAACCAGCTTTTCTAGCTGCATCAGCCAGTGCTTTAACTCGCCCATGATATATCTTACCCCCTCGATCAAAAACAACTTCCTTCACACCTTTTTTTATAGCTCTCTTTGCAAGCATTGATCCAACTTCTGATGAAGAATTACAATTTGAGGATGATTCATCATCCTTATTTTTAAATTCTTTATCAATTGTTGATGCGGAACATATAGTTGATTGGGCTTGATCATCAATAACTTGGGCATAAATATGATTATTTGATCTAAACACAGATAGCCTTGGTTTTGTCTTTGTTCCAATTAAAAATCGTCTTAATCTTTTATGACGTTTTTGGGTTTGTTGTTTTCTTGAGATTGAAGTCATGATTTTATGTTAATTTATTTTTTGCCAGATTTTCCAGCTTTTCTGATTATTCTCTCATCATGATACTTGATACCTTTACCTTTATAAGGCTCTGGAGGTCTAATTGATCTAATCTTTGCAGCTTCATTGCCAACAATTTCTTTATCTATTCCAGAGACAAATACATTTGTGTTACTTTCAACTTTAAATGTAACCCCCTCTGGAGGAATAATTTCTACAGGATGGCTATAACCGGCACTTACAACTAAATTTTTACCTTTAACCTGAGCTCTTGAGCCAACTCCAACAATCTCTAATCGCTTAACAAATCCTTCACTTACCCCTTGAACCATATTTGCAATTAACGTTCTACATAATCCATGTCTTTCTCTTGAGAAGCGCTTCGATGTTGAAGTAGTAACGATGATCTGATTCTCTTTTTTATTGAAGCTGACACCCTCTGGCATTAAACGCTTTAATTCACCTTTTGGGCCTTTGACAGTGACATTTAATCCATCAATATCTACAGATACCTTCTCTGGAATAAATACGGGACTTTTTCCTATTCTAGACATAATACATTCTCCTTAATAAACATAGCAGAGAACTTCTCCGCCAATTCCTTGTTTTCTAGCATCGCGATCGCTCATGATGCCTTTAGAAGTTGATATTATAGCAACACCAAGACCACCTAGAACGCTCGGTAATCCTTTATTATTTTTATAAATTCTCAAACCAGGCTTACTAACTCTTTGCATTGATCTAATAGTAGGGAATCTATTTTTGCCACTATATTTTAATCCTATAATTAACTGAGATTTAAATCCCTCCCCTTCCTCATTAATTTCATTAATAAATCCTTCTTTTTGTAGTACTTTTGCAATACTTCTGGACATTTTTGATGCTGGAATTGCTGTAGTTGAGTGTCTTTTTTGACTCGCATTTCTTATACGAGTAAGCATATCTGAAATTGGATCGTGATTTGACATAATTTTAAAAATTAATTACTGCTAAATGGCATGCCTAATTCCTTAAGAAGAGCTTTACCCTCTTCATCTGTGGATGCACT
>CACNSV010000034.1 GCA_902623195.1 uncultured Prochlorococcus sp.
CAGGTAGCATTTAATAAATTTTGTCTTATTATTTTCTAATATTTTTGATAATGTTTTTCTCCTGTCTTCAACAAATCCTTTGATGTCATAGTTTATTGAAAGATTTGAAATAATATCAACTTTAGATCCAGATTCATATCCGAAGATTAATTCTGGAAATATATCTAGTTCTGATAGTATTTTTGAAGTGAAAGTCTTGCCTTTTGTTGAAATAACACCTATTTTGTAACCTTTATTTTTTGCATATTTTATAAAACTAACTACTTCATTAAAGGGGCGATGTAATGAGATCCACTTCTTGAAATCATTTTTCATTTGAAATAATCTCGCATCATCAAGGCATTTCTGTAATTCAATTGATTTCCATGAATATTCCTTTAGCAACTTTAAGCAATTTTCTTCGTAATTTTCTAGAAATGAATTTTTTGTGAGATTATTTAGAGGTGCATATGTTTTCAATATCTCATGTGTTATTAGGACCATTTCCCAGCCATATTTCACCCAAGGTCTGATTTCAACAAATATTTTTGGAACCTCAATATACTGCTCTATATTCAAATTCTTCCGCTTATTCAATAGATATTTCTCGCATGCAACCTTAGAACTAAACCAATATTCATCAATTCCATTAACAATTACACCATCAAAATCGAATAAAATTAATTTTTGATGATGCACTTTGTTTTAAAGTTTTAACTGGGCCGCTAGGATTCGAACCTAGGAATGGCGAGACCAAAACCCGCTGCCTTACCACTTGGCGACGGCCCAATGAATTTTTATATTAGTACATTTATAGGTCTTTTTCTACAAAAAAAATAATAAATTCTTTTATTATTTCCATGGATCAAGCAAATTTTTTGCTTTTTCAATGGCTTGCGCCATTTTTTCTGGGTCTTCATATATTTTTTGGTTTGTCTTAAATGTTTCTTCAATTAATGGCTGCACTAATTTTCTTGCAACACTTCCAAAAGCTATACCATCAGGAATTTGGTCCTTTTTAAGAAATTTATAAGTATTACCATTTGTCCCACCTGCTAGTTGTATTAATCCTGGTGGCAACATTGGCTGCATTCGTTCCCATAATTTTACAGCGGCCTTTGCAGTAGTGGCAGCGATATCACCAGACATTGGTCTTCCATCTAATTGCCAAATCAACTGTACATTGTGTTCAGAAAGAATTTCATACCTTTCCCAGAAAGCTTTCGCAAGGTCTTTTGGTTGAGCATTAGACTGAGCTAAACCGCAACTTACTGATATTTTTTTTAAATTAACCCCAGAATCTTTGATAATATTTGAAATTCTTTGAAATGCATCTTTTCGATTAATTTCTGTATGGATTTCAACAGCATCTGGTTTTATTTTTAGAAGGATGTCTTTTAATGATTCTTGTGATAACTGATATTCATATTCAGTTATTAAATTTAATGGACAACTTGAAATGCATCTTCCACATCCATAACATTTGTTTTTACTCACTCCATACTTACTTATTGCGAAAGTAGGACAAATATTCTCACAGGGTCTTTTGCAATTTGGAGGGCATATTTTTGGATCAAATTTTGCTTTACGAAAATGTATATCTTTCCCATCACTAATACTTATCATTAATCCAGGATTTTTTCCATATGTTTTTTTTGACCAATTAATTCCCTTCCTCGCCGCTTCAG
Organism: uncultured Prochlorococcus sp.; assembly: GCA_902623195.1. Taxonomy (GTDB): domain Bacteria; phylum Cyanobacteriota; class Cyanobacteriia; order PCC-6307; family Cyanobiaceae; genus Prochlorococcus_A. The sequence goes on from CACNSV010000034.1 coordinate 1,668, forward strand.
CTACTGATGGATCCGCAGCAATATCTATATAATCTACTCCTGCTGCTGAATAGATAGCGCAAATATCTTCAATCGAGCCGGTGTCTTCATTACTCGCACCACAAATTAATTTTACCCATTTGTTTGAAATGATTGTATTTTGTTGTGTAGTATTCAATTTTAAAATTTTTAAACTTTAAAATTCATTTGTAATATATTTTCCTAAGGATTGCCACTGGAGATTCCTAGAACCACCCATTTCAACAACTATTTTAAGAGTATTATCATCTTGAGTAATTTTTATTAAACTTGCTAATTCAGATTGCGATAGGACCTGACCTTCAATTAACCAGAGTAACTTTTTCTTATCCTTGTCATTAAATAATTCTGCGGCAACAGGAATGACTTGTTGCACTTCGCCTAAGGCTCCATTTCTACCAACATTTTGATGACCAAGATGAGGAGGTCTAATACCATGTAATTTTAATAAAAAAACTTCTGGGTCTCCTAATCCTCTGGCAGAGGTGATGAATGTTTTGAAACCCTTTGCACGCATTCTTCTTAATAGACGTGTCTCACTGCCTCCTTCTAAAGGAGCAAATACTGCCAAGCAACCATGTTTATACAAATCATCATGAAATTTCTCACCCGAAAGAAGTAATGGCATAAAATTTTTCTAATTAAACATATAATATTTCATTTTTTGGGACTTGATGATGTACAATTTTAAATTGGTAGTTTTTTTAAGCTCGATCACTAGCCGAGCCTCTATTTAAATACCCATTTTTAATGTTTGCGTTAAAAATTTGGACCTGTGAGAAACTATCAATTTTTTGATAAGTCTCCTCCACTAAATTAGTTTTTACTTTTAGCTAGTCCTTTTAAAACTTAAGGTATCTAGATAATCAAATTAAAAATTAACAATATAGCTAGTTTCAAAATCTCATGACAATTGGAATTTTAGGAAAAAAATTGGGAATGTCCCAATTATTTGATGAAAATGGTAATGCTGTGCCCGTTACCCTCATTCAGGCTGGACCTTGTCAAGTTACCCAGCTGAAAACACCATCAATGGATGGTTATTCTGCTGTACAAATTGGATACGGTTTGTCTAGAGAAAAGCTACTTAATAAACCTCATAAAGGACATTTAGCAAAATCTGGAGTTAATCTGCTCAAGTATCTTAAAGAGTATAGAGTGGATGAAATTTCAAAATACGAATTAGGTAGCTCAATTACAGTTAAAAATTTTGAAGTAGGGCAGAAAGTTGATATAAGTGGTAAATCGATGGGTAGAGGATTTTCTGGGTATCAAAAAAGGCATGGATTTAGCAGAGGTCCAATGAGTCATGGTTCAAAAAATCATAGGCAACCAGGATCTACCGGTGCAGGTACAACTCCTGGAAGAATTTATCCTGGTAAAAGGATGGCTGGAAGATATGGTGGTAAAAATATTACTACCAGGGGTTTATTAGTTGTTAAAGTTGACGATGAGAAAAATCTTATTGTTGTCAAAGGTTCTGTCCCTGGGAAACCTGGATCACTACTTAATATCAAACCAAATAATAAGGTTGGAAATAATGGAGGTACGAAATAATGACAACTTTCGAATCATTAAAATGGGATGGTAAAAAAGCCGGCAAAGTTTCTTTGGATTTAAAAGTCGCGAAAGATTCATCTGCTCAAGATTTAGTCCATCGCGCTATACTCAGACAATTAGCAAATAAAAGACAGGGAACTGCTTCAACTCTTACAAGGTCGGAAGTAAGAGGCGGAGGAAGAAAACCATATAAGCAAAAAGGTACTGGTAGGGCAAGACAAGGTTCAATTCGTACTCCTTTAAGACCCGGAGGAGGAATTATTTTTGGTCCTAAGCCACGTTCCTATACCTTAGATATGAATAGGAAAGAAAGAAGATTGGCTTTAAGAACGGCTTTAATCTCAAAAGCTTCAAATATAAAAACTGTTGAAGACTTCGGTTCGTCTTTAGATACTCCTAAAACCAAAGAGATTATGGAAGGACTATCTCGTTTAGGAATTGATAAAACTAAAAAAATACTTATTATTCTTGATAATCCTTCCTTAAATATAAAAAAATCAATTCGTAATATCCCAAATGTAAGGCTAATGTTCGCAGATCAATTAAATGTTTTTGATATTTTAAATGCTAACGAAATAGTCATTGGGACAACTGCTATTTCTAAAATACAGGAGGTATACAGCTAATGTCCAAATCTTTTAAGAATCAATTAGCAGATGTAATTCGTAAGCCAATTATTACTGAAAAAGCGACCAATGCACTTGATCTGAATCAATATACTTTTGAAGTTGATCATAGAGCGGCAAAACCAGATATAAAAGCAGCCATTGAGTCAATGTTTAGTGTTAAAGTTGTTGGTGTTAATACGATGAATCCTCCAAGAAGATCAAGGAGGGTAGGTAAATTTGCTGGAAAGCGATCTCAAGTGAAGAAGGCAATTGTCCGTCTAGCTGATGGAGACAAAATTCAGTTATTCCCAGAATCTTAAAGAGTTTTAATTATGGCTATTCGTAAATTCAGACCTTATACTCCTGGCACTCGTCAAAGAGTTGTAACAGACTTCAGTGAAATCACAGAAAGAAAACCTGAAAAGTCGCTTTTAGTAAGTAAACATAGTTTAAAAGGAAGAAATAATAGAGGTGTAATTACTTGTAGACATAGGGGGGGTGGACATAAAAGACAATATAGAATTGTAGACTTTCGAAGAGATAAAAGAAATATAAATGCCAAAGTAGCTGCAATTCATTATGATCCTCATAGAAATGCTAGACTTGCACTTTTATTTTATGAAGATGGTGAGAAAAGGTACATAATTGCTCCTTCTGGAATTAAAGTTGGCCAAAAATTAATTGCAGGCGAATCTGTTCCGTTTGAGAATGGTAATGCAATGCCATTAGCTGTAATGCCACTTGGCTCAAGTGTTCATTGCGTTGAGCTTTATGCTGGCAGAGGTGCACAAATGGTTAGATCTGCTGGAGCAAGCGCTCAAGTAATGGCTAAAGAAGGTGAATACGTCGCATTAAAACTTCCTTCTACAGAAGTAAGACTTGTTAGAAAGGAATGTTATGCCACTCTTGGAGAAGTAGGTAATGCTGAAATAAGAAATACAAAATTAGGTAAAGCAGGTAGAACAAGATGGCTAGGAAGAAGACCTCAAGTTAGAGGTAGTGTTATGAACCCATGTGATCATCCACATGGAGGAGGAGAAGGTAAAGCTCCAGTTGGAAGAGCTGGGCCAGTTACTCCATGGGGTAAACCTGCATTAGGATTAAAGACACGTAAGAAAAACAAACCAAGTAATAAGCTTATCCTTCGCAAACGTCGTCGTATTTCCAAGAGAAGTAGAGGAGGAAGAGATTCATGATTTTAATTATTTCTAAATTCATTTTTTAATTATGGGACGCTCACTAAAAAAAGGACCTTTTATCGCTGATAGCCTACTCAAAAAGGTTGAAAAACAAAATAATGACAATGACAAATCGGTTATTAAAACCTGGTCTAGATCTTCAACGATACTTCCAGTTATGATTGGTCATACCATCGCTGTGCATAATGGCAAAGCACATATTCCAGTTTTTATCACTGAACAAATGGTTGGTCATAAACTAGGAGAATTTGCTCCAACACGAACTTATCGTGGTCATATTAGAGATAAAAAAGGAACAAGATAATGATTACAACACAAGAATCTATTAAAACAGCAGTCGCACACGGAAATTATATTAGAGGTTCTGCTTCAAAGGTAAGAAGAGTCCTTGATCAAATTCGTGGTAAATCTTATAGAGATGCATTGATTATGTTGGAATTTATGCCATATAGATCTACTGAACCAATTACAAAAGTTTTAAGATCTGCTGTAGCTAATGCTGAACATAATTTAGGTATGGATCCATCAACCTTAATTATTAATTCTGCTGCTGCTAATAACGGGCCTGTCATGAAAAGATATCGTCCAAGAGCTCAAGGCAGAGCATTCTCTATCAAAAAACAATCATGTCACATAACAATCTCTGTCCAATCCCAAACATCACAAATTAAAGAGGAGGTACAAAAATAATGGGTCATAAAATTAGTCCTACAGGTTTAAGATTAGGTATCACACAAGAACATCGTTCTAAGTGGTATGCTTCATCCAAAACTTATCCAACCCTTTTGCAAGAAGATCATAAAATACGTACTTTTGTTCAAAAAAAATATGGAGCGGCTGGCATTAGTGATGTTTTGATTGCTAGAAAAGCAGATCAATTAGAATTAGAGTTGAAAACAGCTAGACCAGGAGTAATTGTTGGAAGACAAGGTAGCGGAATTGAAGAGCTAAGATCAGGTATTCAAAAAACTATTGGAGATAGAACAAGACAAGTCAGAATTAATGTTGTTGAAGTAGAGAGAGTTGATGCAGATGCTTTTTTACTTGCTGAATATATTGCACAACAACTAGAAAAGAGAGTCGCGTTCAGAAGAACTATTAGAATGGCATTGCAAAGAGCACAAAGAGCAGGTGTTCTAGGACTTAAAATTCAAGTTGGAGGAAGATTAAATGGCGCTGAGATTGCAAGAACTGAATGGACAAGGGAAGGTAGAGTTCCTTTGCATACATTGAGAGCTGAAATTGACTATGCCACTAGAGAAGCTAATACCACTTATGGTGTCTTGGGTATAAAAGTCTGGGTATTTAAAGGGGAGGTTCTTTCGAAAGAAGAGCAATCTATTCCTGTTGGAACTACCCAAAAAAGAAAGGGTAGTAGAACTCCTCAGCGATTTGAGGATCGTTCTAATGAGAATTCATAGGAGGTTAAAAAATGCTTAGTCCAAAACGCACAAAATTTCGTAAACAGCATCGGGGTAGGATGAGAGGAGTTGCCTCAAGAGGTAATAAAATTTCCTTTGGTCAATTTGCTCTTCAAGCTCAAGATTGTGGTTGGGTAACTTCTAGACAGATCGAAGCTAGTAGAAGAGCTATGACTAGATATGTTAAACGTGGAGGAAATATATGGATACGTATTTTCCCAGATAAGCCAGTAACAATGAGACCTGCTGAAACTAGAATGGGTTCAGGTAAAGGTAATCCTGAATTTTGGGTAGCTGTAGTTAAACCTGGAAGAATATTATTTGAAATGGGTGGAGACGAGATTACTGAGGAGATAGCTAAAGAGGCAATGAGGTTAGCACAGTATAAATTACCAGTTAAGACAAAATTTATTACATCTAATGATCAATTAAAGGATGAATCTAATAATCAAAAAAATATAGAAAATTCAAAGGAGGTTAAATCATGAAGAGTAAAGAAAACCTTAAGGAATTCAAGAATTTGAATAATAATCAAATTATTGAGAAAGTTGATGAACTTAAAAAAGAGCTTTTTGATCTAAGGTTTAAACAAGCTACTAGGCAACTAAATGAGACTCATCGATTTAGTATTATTAAGAAGCAGATAGCTCAATTATTGACTCTTTCTAAAAGTCAATCTAATTCACCAGCAAATGATTAATTAAAACTATGGCATTAAAAGAACGAGTTGGTACTGTTGTGAGTGACAAGATGGATAAAACAGTTGTAGTGGCTGTTATAAATAGATATCCGCATCCTACTTACAAAAAGATTGTTAGTCGCACAACACGCTATAAGGCTCATGATCCTGAGAATGAGTGTAATACAGGAGATAGAGTTCGTATTAAGGAAACTAGACCACTAAGCTCACAAAAGAGATGGACTATAGATGAAATCCTTAATAAGCAAGCCAAAGTAAAGGAGGATAAACAATGATTCAACAAGAAACTTATTTGACCGTGGCAGACAACAGTGGTGCGAAGAGATTACAATG
>CACNSV010000035.1 GCA_902623195.1 uncultured Prochlorococcus sp.
ATCGATATAGGAACAAATTCAACACATCTTTTAGTAGCTCAAATAAATTCAGATTTAAAATCTTTTACTATTAAATTTACTGAAAAATCAACAACTAGACTTGGAGAAAGAAATGATGATGGTAATTTGACAGAGGAGGCAATAGAGAGAGTAATTGAAACCTTAAAAAGATTTAAAGAATATTGCATTAGTTATGGAGTATTAAAAATTTTAGCTGCAGCGACTAGCGCTGTTAGAGAATCCCCTAATGGAAAAGACTTAATTAACAGAGTGAGAGAAAATATAGGAATTGAAATTGAACTGATAAGTGGCGCTGAAGAAGCACGTCTTATATACCTAGGTGTTTTATCTGGGATGTCCTTGGAAAATAAATCTCATGTTATTTTAGATATTGGTGGAGGTTCGACAGAATTAATACTTGCTAATAGTGAAGATACTCGTGCTTTAACAAGCGCAGCAATTGGTGCGGTAAAACTTAAAAATGATTTTTTTAAACATGAACCACTAACCAATTCTAGACTTGATTTTATAAAAACATTTATCCAAGGTTCACTAGAACCATCTATTGGCAAAATCAAGAAGAGGATAGTTAAAAATGAATCAATTTCGATTATTGCGACAAGTGGGACTGCTATAGCTTTGGGTAATTTAATTTCATCTGATTTGGGTGAACCAAAACAAAAAATGCATGGTTATAAATTTAGCAAATCTAACTTGGATAATTTGCTTTTTAAGTTAATTAAATTGACGCCTTCAGATCTTCGTAAAATCCCATCGTTAAGTGAAAGAAGATCTGAAATTATCATTCCAGGAGCTTTGATATTAAATACATCGATGGAGATGTTAAATATTTCTGAATTGACAATAAGTGAGAGAGCATTAAGAGAGGGCTTAGTTATTGATTGGATGATTAGGAAAGGAATGTTGACTAGTAGATTTAGTTTACAAAGTAATATTCGTAAAACTACAGTCATGCATCAGGCGGATAAGTTTTTAGTTGATAAAGCACGCGCTGAAAGAGTTGCATCTCTTGCTCTTCAAATTTATGACCAAACAAAATACGTGTTGCATAATGACTTAAAAAATAAAGGACGAGATCTTTTGTGGGCAGCATGTTTTCTTTGTAATACTGGTAAACAAATTAATTTAAGTGCTTATCATAAACATTCTTGGTATTTAATTAGAAATTGTGAATTATTAGGTTATTCTTTATCTGAAAAAAACATAATTGCAGCGATAGCTAGGTATCATAGAAAATCACTTCCGAAAAAGAGACATGAATCTTGGCAAATTCTCATTTGTAAAGAAGATAAAGAAATCGCTTTAGATATGGCTCTCCTCTTAAGATTGGCTTCGTCTTTAGATAAAAGACCAAACCATGAGATAGTAAAAGTACAACTAGAAATTTCTGATAATCAACTTCTATTTAAGTTAATTACAACTAATTCAAATAATCAAACGCTGTTGGAAAAGTGGAGTTTAAGATCGTGCAGCCAAATTTTAAAGGAAAGCAAAGGTTTAGAATTAAAAGTTATTTAATATCTTTAATTAGATTTTTTGTATCAGATTCATTATTAATATTTGAAAAGAAATTATATATATATGAAGATGCCATAAAACCTATTAAACCTGAAATAAAAATATTAAAAACGAAAATCAAAGTAAATGAATTCTTTATATTTACCTTTTTGGGAACATCTTCAACAATTTCTTCGTTTTTAATTTGTTCTTTTTGAAGATTGAACTCGTTATCCAAGTCATTTATATCGATTTTAAGTTTTTCTGAGATTCTCTTTATCATGGCCCTTACAAAAACTTTTTCTGGTAATAAATCATCTCTTCCTTCTTCTATCGCTTTCAGTTGTTGTTCACTAATTTTTAAGTTTGAAGCTAATTCGTTAACTGATTGATTTTTACTAAGTCTAGCTTCTTTTAAAGTATTACCTATATGTTTCAAAGACATATCTTTATCAGTATGAGTGTTTATTGTTTACCTTAAGTTTTTTTATTATACTCAATTATTTTTAACTATCAACTTTACATGAAATTTAGAAAACTATTTAATCTTCAAACTAATTAAATTTTTCTAAATAGATGTTGATAATTGGGATTATATAAATTAGAAGTTTTATTTAACTGATCTAATGCCGGACTAATTATATAGATTGTTGTCCGAATAAGGTTTTTTTTCTTTGAAAATATTTCCATATCTTTTAAATTTATTATTTCTGTCCAGCCATCATCCCAAGAAACTCTGTGCCCAACAATAACTTTTGTAAGAGGATCATAGAACTCCAATAAAGTTTTTTGAGTAATACTTACATGCCTTGCACTTAGATAAAGGCATAATGATGATTTTAATTTAGCTAAGTTTTTTAGTGACTCTCTTTCTGGCATACCAGTTCTACCTTTATATCTTGATAAAATAATTGTCTGAGTTACTTCTGGAACAGTCAGTTCTGCCTGATGATAGGCTGCTGTTATTTGGAAAGCGCTTATTCCAGGAACTACTTCAACTTTTATATTTTCTTTATTCAGTACTCTAATCTGTTCATTAATAGCTCCAAATAAACAAGGATCCCCATCATGCAATCTAATAACTCTTTTACCTTTTTTATATTTATCTATCATCATATTCATTATCTGTTCTAAATTCATACTGCTTGTCTTAATCTTCTCAGTATCTTTGTTAGATAAACTTATAATCTTTTCAGGAATTAATGAATCAGTCCAGAATATTACTTCAGCAGACTTTATTTCTTTCATCGCTTTTATAGTAAGTAGGTCTGGATCTCCAGGGCCAACACCAATAAATGATATTTTTTGTTCCATAATTTATTTGTTTTGGTTAATTCTAAATTTTAAAAAATATAACCATATTAATCCAGAAGAAAATAAAAATATACTTATGAATTGAGCTATTCGAAGACCTCCTTCACAATATGGAGGAAAACCTCCTAGACACAATGAGTCAATACGCAAACCTTCAATCCAGAATCTCCCAAAACTATAAGTTACTAAATATAGACAAGTTATTAATCCGGGTGTGTAAGAATTATCTTTACTTTGCTTATTAAATACATAAATTAAAATTATAAATATTATTAAATTCCATAATGATTCGTACAAAAATGTTGGGTGGAAAAATTGAGAGTTTGCAAAAATAATAGGCCTATTACTTAAAGGAATAAATAGTTTCCAAGGTAAATTGGTTGGGATCCCAAAGGCCTCATTATTAAAAAAATTACCCCATCTGCCAACTGATTGACCAAGAATAACTGATGGCATTAATAAATCAAGAAATATTTTTAGTGGAATTTTTCTTGATTTGCAAAATAAATAAATTGATAAGAACCCTCCCAACAAAGCACCATGTATTGCTATCCCCCCTTCCCAAATTGTTAAAAATGAAGGGATGTTTAGATAAATATTGAATATTTTTATAGGAGCAAAGAAATTAGCTCCTATAAATTGTCTATATTCAAAAATTACATAATAAATCCTTGCTCCAATTATTGAACTTAATATTAGAGAAGGCAATATTTCACTAATATAATGTGGATCAATTCCTCTTGATCTTGCAAGCTTTTTTGATAAATTAAGGCCTAATAGAACTGATATCGCAATTAATAATCCATACCATTTAATACTAAATAATCCTAAATTTATTAATTGTGATCCTGGAGATTTTAATAAAGCAGGATAAAAATACATTATTTAGAGTTTAATTTAGATTCCCTCAGCGGCTTGTACCTTTTCAACTTGTTTCTTTTTAAGAACTAATAATATTTGTGTTAAACCTACTCCGATAAAGAATGCTATCAGACCAATAACTCTTACAGGACTTTGCAAAACAACTTCTTTATCTAATTGTCCAAAACCTCCAACATTTGGATCAGAAGTAAGTGCATCGCCTGAGTTGATTTCATCATTCTCTTTTACAATAATTTGGGAACCTATTGGTAAAACTTCAGTAGAAATATCCCCATTCTCACCTTTAATATTTATATTAAGAGTCCCATCTTCATTAGTAATTATCTCATTTATGAATCCAGAAGAACTTGAAGTAAATACTGCATTATTACTCTTATCCCCATTTGGGTAGACTTGCCCCCTTCCTCTATTCGCTCCAACATGTATTGAATATTTACCATAGTGATATTCTTTATTTACAGATGGATTTGGGGAGAGAACAGGAAATATTATTTCTTTATTAGAATCTCCTGGTAATGGACCAACAATTATAATATTTTCCTTTTCATCACTATAGTTTGAAAAATATACACCCTCTGTTTCCTCTTTGATTTCTTCTGTCCATCTTTCTTGGGGTGCTAATTTAAATCCTTCTGGAAGCATTACAACTGCTCCAACTTGTAAGGGTACATCAGATCCATCAGCTCCGATCTCTTTTAAATCACTCTTATATGGAATTTTAACTATAGCTTTAAATACACTATCTGCTCCTACTGATTGAGGAACTTCTGCAATAGTAGGCATTTGAGCAAGATGACAATTTGCACATACAATTTTACCAGTAGCCTCTCTTGGAGACTCATAATTTTGTTGTGCCCAAAATGGATAGGCGTTTAATGGTGTTGAATAAAAAAATATATTAAACATTAGGAAGAGAAAACCTAAGTAAGAAATTGTTTTTTTCATGAGAGTTTGTTTTTGATTTTGCATTATTTTTAAGCCCACCAAGGGTTCTCATTTGTCCTGAAATCTGTTTCATTCCACTGTTTGACTAAAACAGCCTCATCGTCAATATCTACATGAGCTAAAGCAAGAGATAAAGGCGCTGGACCTCTAACAACTTTTCCATTCGTATCATATTGACTACCATGACACGGACAAATAAATTTATTAGCACCACTATCCCAAGGAACTACGCAGCCTAAATGTGTACAAATTGCATTTAAACCAAAATTACTTATTTCACCATCATTTTGAACAATTATATAAGTTGGATCCCCTTTAAGTCCTTGAACTAAGCTTCTATCTCCTGGCTGATGATCCGCCAACCAACCAGTTTTGGTTATTGGATTACCTAATTCGTCTTTAGCAGAGGTGCCTCCTCCACTCCCACCAGCCCTTAAAGGCATAAAGTAATTAGCAACTGGGTACAAAGCTCCTAGAGCAACTCCAGTTGCAGTACCAAATGTTAGAAGATTCATAAATTGCCTTCGCCCCATTGAAGGGACATCATTGGAACTTAGTTGAGTCATTCGATACTCTGGACTGTTATTTATTAGCTATTATGATCTACTTTGCAAAAAAATTCTTCATAATAAGTATTACTTTTAATATTTTGAGAATTAAGTTTACTTTTGAACATCTTTAGAAATTTATGAGACCATTGGAAATTGATGAAATAATTTATTATTTGGATAATAGGTGGGGAAGGAAATATGATTTTAGACTCTTTAAAAGGAAAGATTATTTGTACTTTCAAATGATGTGGAAACATTTAGAGCAAGAATCATTTCCTATGTCAGAGGCTCAATATAAAGAATCATTGGCTGAAAAAATAGAGATTCTTAACAGAGGGGGATATTCAGATTTGGTTAGGGATTGGCTAAGAACTGTAAATTCCAAGCCAAGACTTGGAAGGGCAGTAAGCCTTCAATTGAAAATTAATGAAAAGATGAAAGAGTTCTTGTTTTAAAAGTTTCAGATAAAAATGTAAGACCAGCTCCAATAAAATATAAAAAGACTATTGATAATGATAAAAGTGACATCGTTAAGGGATCAGTCGAGGGAGTTATAACAGCTGACAAAATTGCTGAAGAAATTACTACAATTCTCCAATTAGAAATCATTTTCTCTGTAGAAATAATACCTAAAGATCCAAGGATAAATTGCAAAACTGGTAATTGGAAAGCTAAGGCAGTGCTTGTCATTAATAATAAAATAAAATCAAAATATCTCTCAATAGACCATATAGGCTCGACTATCTCAGCACCAAATCTTATGAAAAAACTTATGGCCGCTGGTACTAGTATCCACCATGAGAATATCAATCCAATTAAAAATAAAAGACCAGAACCCACGAAAGCTGGCAAGAGAAGGCCTTTTTCTTTACTTGTTAATCCTGGAGATATAAATAAGATTATTTGATAAAAAATATAAGGCAATGACACAATGAATCCACTATATCCAGCAACTTTAATTGCAACAAATAAAAATTCACCAGGGGCAAGCTGTAATAAACGAATATCTTTAGCAGGTATTTCTAGAAATCTGATTAGAGGCTTAATAACGAGTAAGCTAACAAAAATACATATTAAAACTGAACATATCGAATTAAGTATCCTGCTGCGTAATTCCTCCAAATGATCGCTAAAGGACATTGAAGCAATTTTATTTTCACTTTTTTCTATCTTTTTCTCGAAATTATTCATATCATTTTTTTTAAGTCTGACCTGATCTCGTAAAAATAAATAGATCAAGCATTATTTGTTAAATTTCGGATTTGTTGGATCAGGTAATAGAAAAGGAGGACAATCATTCAAGGTGGATTCCCCATAGGTTTCATACTCTCTGTAACCACCCATTTTCCCATTTGTTTTCATTAAAGCACTTACAAAAGCCAGTAATAGAAATACTGTAGGCGCTCCAATTATTAATGCTGCTCCAAACAAATATCCCACTAGAAATTCAGGAATACTATGGTTACCTAAAAATTCATGAGTACCTAAAAGAAAATCAACCATAATCTAAATATTTTTTCCAATTATATATCATATTTATTTTTGAGTATTTTTTTTTATATATTCTTTGCCTCTTGTTGGATTACCCCAAATTATTTCACTATTTTTGAATGATACACATCCAAGACCTCCGTTCTTAATTTTTTGTAAGTCTTTAATTTTTACCAATGTAATTGGTACTTTGATATTACCTTTTGCTTTACAAAAAAACGCTGCAATATCAGCTGAGATTTGAATATCTGATTCGGTTGGAGTTTTAGTCGATGCTTTTAGAATCACATGACTACCTGGGGTCTCCTGTGCATGGAACCATAAATCTTGTTTCTTTGAGAATTTAAAGCTAATTAA
>CACNSV010000036.1 GCA_902623195.1 uncultured Prochlorococcus sp.
CAACGAATCTTAACCTTTCAAAGTTCATATTTGCCCCACATGCTATGGCAACAAGATTAAGAGCATTATATTTTTCTCCAATTATGTCTTTTTTCATTCCTGCAATTGATAATGCTCCAGCTGGTTCTAGTATTGATCTCGTCTCCTCAAACACATCTTTGATTGCTGCACAGATTTCATCGTTATTGACCGTAATAACTTTATCTACATATTTTTTTGTTATTTCAAAAGTTAATTTACCAACTTTTTTTACAGCTACACCATCAGCAAATAAACCTACATTTTCTAGTTCAACTATTTTGTTCTCCTTCAAGGATTTTGACATTGCATCAGCATCTTCAGGTTCTACTCCGATAATCTTTGTTCCAGGCCATAAATTTTTTATATAAATTAATACTCCAGCGATCAAACCACCACCACCTACAGCTACATAAATACAATCTGGTGGATCTCCTAGCTGATTTATTATTTCAACTGCTACCGTACCTTGACCAGCAATTACTTCTATATCATCAAATGGATGAATAAACGTAAGATCTCTCTCTTTACTCAAGCGTAGAGCTTCTAAGTATGAATCATCGTAATTCTCTCCAAATAGTATTACCTCTGCTTGAAGTTCTCTTACGGCATTAATTTTTACTAATGGAGTTGTTATTGGCATTAAGATAGTTGCCTTAGAATTTAATTTAATTGCACTTAGTGCTACTCCTTGAGCATGATTTCCAGCACTTGAGGTAATTACCCCTTTTTTTAGTTTATCTCTACTAAGATTTCTCATTTTATTAAATGCACCTCTTATTTTGAATGAGAAAACATCTTGTAAATCCTCTCTTTTTAGAAAAATATTGTTTTTAAACCTCTTACTCAAAATATTTGCTTTTTCTAAAGGAGTTTCTTTCGCTACCTCATATACTCTAGCTTTGAGTATTTTTTGTAAATTATCTTTCATATATTTATTTTTAGCATTAATTATTAATCTAATAAAACATTACATAATCTATTTTATAAAAAATACTCAAATTGGCACTTCGCGTTTTAAATTATATATAGATTATTTTAAATAATGCTTTTAAGTGAGTTAAGTCACCCAAATCAGCTTCATGGCTTAACAGTATCACAACTTGAAGAAATCGCACGTCAAATTAGAGAAAGACATTTGCAAGTCGTTTCTACAAGTGGTGGACATCTTGGACCAGGATTAGGAGTCGTTGAACTGACATTAGCTCTATATCAAACATTAGATCTTGATATTGATAAGGTTGTTTGGGACGTAGGTCATCAAGCATACCCTCATAAATTAATTACAGGACGTTTTAATGATTTTGATTCATTAAGACAGGAAAAAGGCATTGCAGGCTACTTAAAAAGAAGTGAAAGTTCATTTGATCATTTCGGTGCAGGTCATGCTAGTACTTCCATCTCTGCTGCCTTAGGGATGGCGCTTGCTAGAGATAAAAATGGAAGTGATCATAAATGTGTAGCAGTAATTGGCGATGGTGCTCTTACTGGAGGCATGGCATTAGAAGCTATTAATCATGCAGGAACTTTACCTAATACTCCATTTTTAGTTGTTCTAAATGATAATGATATGTCAATCTCACCGCCAGTGGGTGCCTTGTCTACATACTTAAACAAGGTAAGGTTAAGTCCACCATTACAATTCTTATCGAATAGTGTCCAAGAGAGTGTTAAGAATATTCCCATTATCGGAAAAGATATTCCAGAAGAACTTAAAACCATTCAAGGTAGTGTTAGAAGATTGGCTGTACCAAAAGTAGGAGCTGTATTTGAAGAGTTAGGTTTCACATATATGGGTCCAATTGATGGGCATGATATCTCTAATCTAATAAATACATTCAATGCGGCTCATAGATTAAGAAAACCGGTTTTAGTACATGTAGTCACTACTAAAGGTAAAGGATATACTTATGCGGAGGCTGATCAGGTAGGCTATCATGCTCAATCGTCTTTTGATCTAACTACAGGTAAATCTATTCCATCTAAAAAGCCTAAACCAAGTAGTTATAGTAAAATTTTTGGTCAAACATTATTAAAAATATGTGAACAGGATAGTAAAGTGATTGGAATAACTGCGGCTATGGCCACTGGAACCGGTCTTGATCTCTTACAGAAAAATATTCCGGATCAATATATTGATGTAGGTATTGCAGAACAACATGCTGTTACTCTTGCCGCGGGTATGTCCTGTGATGGCTTAAAACCTGTAGTAGCTATTTATAGTACTTTTCTTCAAAGAGCTTTTGATCAACTTATTCATGATGTTGGTATTCAAAAATTACCTGTTTCTTTTGTTTTAGATAGAGCTGGCATAGTTGGAGCTGATGGCCCGACACATCAAGGTCAATATGATATTAGTTATATGAGGTCTATACCCAATTTTGTTTTGATGGCTCCTAAGGATGAAGCAGAACTGCAAAGGATGCTAATTACATCAATAAATCATAAAGGTCCAACAGCATTAAGAATACCTCGTGGATCAGGCTTAGGCGTTGCAACTATGGATGAGGGTTGGGAGCCGATCGAAATAGGTAAAGGAGAAATTATAAATGAAGGCGATGATGTTTTAATTATTGCTTATGGGTCTATGGTTGCTGCAGCTATTGAGACATCTGATTTACTAAAAGAAAATGATATAAATCCATGTGTTATAAATGCCAGATTTGTGAGGCCATTAGATAGTGAGTTGATTTTACCATTGGCGCAAAAAATAAAGAAAGTTGTAACGATGGAAGAGGGCACTATTATTGGTGGCTTTGGTTCAGCTATCGTAGAGTTGTTAAATGATAATGACATTTATATACCCGTTTTAAGACTAGGTATACCTGATGTCTTAGTAGATCACGCCTCTCCAGATCAAAGCAAAAAGACATTAGGGTTAACACCTGAACAAATGTCAGAAAAAATATTATATAAATTCAAAAGTTAATATCAATAAATTTTTTAATAACGACTATAGAACACCTCTAGCTGCTAACCCTAAAATTGAACCTATTCCTAAAAGATGTCCTAAACAGTTAGCTCCTACGAATGCACCATGACTTAATCCTCCAAAAAATCTTGCATTTGGCATTGCAAAACCTTCATTTGGTTTTCTGATTGTTGCTCTTGCAATTGCATAGGCAAGTATATTACATGTAATCATTACAAGAGCACATTTTGGTGACCATTCAAATGTTGCTGGTGCTGAAGCAGCTGCAAATAAAGTATTAATCATAATAATTTTAAAGTACCACTATTCTGCATCATTTTGTGATTATTTATGAAGAATTTGCATATTTCTTAAGAGTTTTTTACTTCAATTTTTTTAAGGAGATTTATAAAACCAAACAATATTATAAAATCAGTGATTGTTAAAAACGCTTCTGCAAATCCATGGAATGAATCAATTTCTACAAGTGATTTATTATATACAGTTAAAGAAATTACTGAAAATATAATTGTTATTAAGACAAAGAGTAATGTTAATGAAAAGCCTATTTTTATCGTTTTACTTATATTAGGGTTTTTATAAAGATAAAAAAGAAAGATTGAGTAAGGGATTATCGAAATTATAAATATATAGTTATTATCTATGACTGATAATTTATCAAATATTTCTTTTAAATAATTACTCATAATAACTTGAATTTTTATATAAATAAAAAGAAGCCAATGCTAATGTTGAATTTCCGATGGTAGTGAAAATCCCTTGTAATGAAACTAAACCATATAATTGCATCGGATTATCATATATATGCCATGTTATAGCGCACATTGCTCCAATTAGATTAGGAATCATTGCTAATCCGAGCCAAAAAAAATAAGTATAATTTTTGTAGGAACTAATTTGATTAACAACAAATATTGAAACTATCCATTCCAGGACACTTGAAATATGAATAACCCAAGTTGTAAAAGATAATTCGTGCAAAATTTTATAAATTCTTTTCTAAAACTTTTAATACTTCTTTGGCATGATTAATAGGAGTAACACTTATCCATCGATAGGTAATTCTTCCTTCTGGAGAAATTAAAAAAGTATTCCTATCTGAATAAGGAGGTATCCAAGAGCCATATTTTTCACTTACTATTCCATTCGAATCAGATAATAAAGTGTAATTTATAGCTTTTGAATTACAGAAACTATCATGAGATTCTTCATTGTCAGCACTTATACCAACTATCTCAGCATTGTATTTAGAAAATTTGTTCTTTAGATCTGAAAAGCCTTTTGCTTCAATCGTACAACCAGTTGTAAAATCTTTAGGATAAAAATATAAGATAAGCCATTTATCTTTAAAATCTTTTAAATCCCATTTGGTTTTATTTTTAAATTTGGTATTAACACCATTTAATGAGAAATCTGGGGCTAGATCTCCAATTTCCGGAGCAAAATCAAATGCGTATGTTTTTGGATGATAAATGAAAATTGAGAAAAGTAATAAGAGACTTAAAAAAAACTTTCTCATGTTTATTTAAAATTTGCTTAGATCCACACCTTTGGATTTAGCGAAATTATTTAATCCAACTTTTTGAATAGATTTAAGTGCCTTTGTACTGATTCTTAAAGTTACCCATTTATTTCCTTCTTGCCACCATAATCTCCTTTTTTGTAAATTTACCTGTTGTAATTTCTTTGTTCTGATATGTGAATGACTTACAGCCATGCCATTATTAGCTCTTGCACCTGTAAGTTCGCAAACTCTAGACATATTTCTACTAAATAATTAATAAAATTTTATCATATTGTGTTTTAATTTGAATTTAATAATTCTGTTAATAATTCAGCATTATTTAGTTGTAAATCTAGTATTTGCTTTTGATCTAATCCTCCTACCGTTAACTTTGCCATCGCATAAATATGATTTGCGATCCTTCCTGTTAAGGAACTTTCATCAGAAGCCTTTTCGTTTAAGATTATTTTTTTATCTGAAAATTTAATTAAACCACTGATTAAAGGATGTTCTTTATTAACTAAAAGGACGTGATATTCTGGCAAACCAGGAATCTTTTGTTCCATATATGCTCCCATATCATTAATTCTTCTCATTTGTTCTGGAAGCAAAATTAATGCGGGAGGAGCATTATTATTTTTAAGAGATTGGACCTTTACTGTAACCTTTTCATTGTTGAGTGCTTTTGTAATAATCTCTTTTATGTTATCAGTATTAGATTTACCGTCTTTGTCAACAATTTCTGGTGAATCTTTCCCTGACTCCTCGTTTATTTCTGAATCAACTCTTTGAAATTTATATTTCTCATTTTGACTCTCTAACCAAGGGATAAATTGTGCATCTATTAAAGGATCAGCTTTAATTACTTCTCTGTTATTAGATAGCCATAAATTTAAAGCATTCGATTGAGAAATCTCATCTGTACAATAAATGATTTTGTCATCATCATCATGTTTGTTTCTATTGGAATAATTTTCTAATGTTGTAAAAAATTTATCATTAAACTTTATTAGAAATTTTTTTTCTAATTCTTTTTCTTTCTCTAAATTAAGAGCTAATTTTGTCTCAAAAATAATACTATTTTGAGCAAGTTCGGAAAACTTTTCATCTTCCATCACACCAATTTTTACAAATGCAGAAATAGAATCCCAAATTTCTGAATAAAATTCAGGATTATTTTTCAGTAAATCTTTCAATTTATTAGCAATCTTTTTTGAAATAAAGGAAGAAATTGATCTTACTTTTCTATCTGTCTGTAGTGCACTTCTACTAACATTTAGAGGAATATCAGTTGAGTCGATTACACCTCTTAAAGGTAATAAATATCTTGGAACAATTTCTTTAATTGAATCGCTAACGAAAACTTGATTACAATATAACTTTATTTCTCCCTTCTCCCAATCAGCCCTTCCAGAAAGTTTTGGAAAATATAAAATACCTTGAATATTATATGGAAAATCAGTATTTAGATGAATCCATAGTAATGGTTCTCCCTGGTAGGGATATAAATATTTATATAACTCAATATAATCTTCATCCTTAAGTTCACTTGGATTCTTTCTCCAAGGTGGATTTTTTTTGTTAATGGATTCTCCTTCTAATAAAACATCTATAGGCATAAAGTCACAATATTTTTTTATTAAAGATTTAATTCGAGCTGGTTCAATAAATTCTTTCTCTTCATCCAATAAATGCAAAATTACATCAGTTCCTATTTCATCCCTCTCACTATCCTCTAAGGTAAAACTTGGTGATCCGTCGCATGACCATTTAAATGCTTTATTCTCTCCTATTGCTGATTTAGTAATGATTTCAACCTTTTCAGAAACCATAAAACTAGAGTAAAAACCCAAGCCAAAGTGACCTATAAATTCATCATTGTCTTTTTTATATTTTTCTAGAAACTCTTCCGCACTTGAAAAAGCAACTTGATTAATATACTTTTTTATCTCCTCATCATTCATTCCAATTCCATTATCTGAAATAGTAAGAGTATTTTTTTCTCTGTCTAATGATATTTTGACCTGTGGCAATTCACAATTTTCACAATCTCCAGCAAAAGAGGCCATTCTCCTTTTACTTATGGCATCAACTGAATTACTAACAAGTTCTCTTAAAAATATTTCGTGATCTGAATAAACAGCTTTTTTGATAATTGGAAAAATATTTTCGGTATTTATTCGAATCTTACCTTTTTGCATTTATTTAGTAATATGAAAACAGTTTTATTTT
>CACNSV010000037.1 GCA_902623195.1 uncultured Prochlorococcus sp.
TAAAATTTAAATATTAAAATTTACTTTCTCATTATTTATCTAATATTAAGGTCTGCATATCAGTGGCTTTCTTACGTTTTCAGCTGTTAGATAATCAGCCAATTTAATTGATAGAGCTATAACAGTTAAACCATGACCGATGCTTGGGCAGCTCGGAAATATACTTGCATCAGAAATATATAAATTATCAATATCATGTGATTTACAATTTTTATCGACTACTGAAATTATTGGATCATTACCCATTTTGCATGTTCCACATGCATAGCCAACAATACTTAAAGGTGCTAATCCTCTTGGGTGAGCGGGAGTCCTAGTAATTGATACTGATAGAGGATTTTTTTCCATACTTTTCAATGTGTCCAACCATCTATATACCAATCGATCATGAGCTTCTAGATTATTATGTAGGTAATTAATTTTAATTTTATTATTCTGTATAGTTACTTCGTTCTCTTCATCAGGTAACACTTCAGTCATCGCCCACCAAGAGATTGATCTCTTTGCTAAACGCTTTAATCCAAAGTCTGGGATCACTTTTGTAATTAATGATAATACAGGTGGAGACTCTGCGAAAAAAGCATCTCTCAAAACCCCGCCTCCTGTTTGTACGTGCCCTAGGGGGAAATTTACATTTTTATCTCCAAAATAAAAATCATTTATACCTAAAGATTTTGCAAAATATCCACTGGTAGTGCTATTAGCCCTTTGTAAGATGCAAGTCATTTGCAAATTCATTAAATTTTTCCCAACAAGTTTTGAACTATTACTCAAACCATTAGGGTGTAATGAAGATTTTGAATTTAACAGAATAATTGGGGTATTAATAGCTCCAGCTGCAAGAATTACAATATCTGAGGAGAAGAACCAAGTATCATCACCAATTATTGCCTCAACTCCCTTAATTGATTTCCCGGATGAATTTACATCTAACTTTGAAACTTTAGCATTAGTTCTTATTCTTAAAAAATCTTGATTAGAGTCATAAATTCCATACAACTGTGCATCCCCTTTTTGAAACATAGAGCAATTTTCAAAATTTATATCTTGTGATTGATCTGGCCAACTAATAGGCAAATAATATGGATTACATCCCTCTTGTTTTAAAACATTTTGAATTTCTTTGAAAATCGGATCAATTGGTTTTGGGGGATTATCATATTCTAAAGAGCGAGTAGGCTCTGTTTGATCAATACCATGTTGACCTTTCACCTTATACATTTTTTCTGCAATTGAATAATAAGGTTCAAGATCACCATATGAAATTGGCCAAGAGGGAGAGACACCTTCTTGTAGTTCCAGATCTTCAAAATCTTCTGCTCTCATTCTTTGTAATACAGAACCCCATATCTTTGTATTACCTCCAAGGGCATAAACTGTTTGAGGTGAAAATGGATCACCATCAGGACCAAGCCAATTTTCTCCTTTTGGATGATATCTAGTTTTTCTAAATAAATCTGTACCAGAAATATTTGTCTCTTCAGGTGGAAGCTGACCTCCTCTCTCAAGCAATAGTACCCATTTTCCTTTTTTTGACAATTGATGTGCTAAGGTTGCTCCGCTTGCCCCTCCTCCAACTACTATAAAGTCATAATGATGATCATCAATTAGCATAAGGCAAGGAAATAATTATCAAATCATTAATTCATCATTTTACTAAATTTATTGCCACAAATAAATAAGAACAAATAAAATTATCCAAATAACGTCAACAAAATGCCAAAAAAGACTAACAGATTCAACTCCCATTTCCCCACCCTTGTAATTATTTGGCAGAAAAGATCTATATAGCATTAATCCCATCAACAAAATACCAGTTATAACGTGAAGACCATGAAAACCTGTTAGTAAGTAAAACATACCTCCAAAGACACCGCTTTGTAAGCTAAAAGAAAGTTCAGACCATTCAATATATTGTCCATAAACAAAATAACTTCCCATCAACATAGTTATGAACCATATAAATCTAAATCCCCATAAATTTTTTTTATGAAGAGATTTTTCTGCAAAATATATAACAAAACTTGATGATACTAATATAACTGTATTTATTAGTGGTTCTTTTACTGCTATTCCATCAATCCCTTCTGGATACCATACTGGTGCTGTTACTTTAAGAATTCCATAACCAACAAAAAAAGCAAAAAATATAATACTTTCTGAACATAAAAAAATTATAAAACCAGTCATATTGTGGCCATCATGTTTAACATGACCAGGGATATGATTAATAGTTGGACTTTCATTATCTGAGAGCATTTTTTAATGTTTTTTAAAAGATTTATCTATATAAAATTGTTCATCTTGAACAAAGGGTTTATCAAGTCCATAACAATAAGGTTCATTTAATACAGTTGGAATATCATCTTCAAAATTTTCATGTGGAGGAGGTGATGGTAAAAGCCATTCTAACCCAATTGCTTTCCATGGATTTGGAGGAGCGGCTTTACCTCTTACCCAAGAGCTAACCATATTTAAAATAAAAGGTATTGATGCTACTCCAAGTATAAATGCACCAATACTGGCTATTACATTCCAAATAGCAAATTCTGGATCATAGGATGCAACTCTTCTAGGCATGCCTAACAATCCTGCCCAATGAAGAGGTAACCAATTTAAAGTAGCTCCAACAAAAGTAAGAGCGAAATGGACTTTCCCTAATCCCTCATAGAACATCCTTCCAGTAAATTTTGGGAACCAATGATAGATTCCTGCAAAAATTCCAAAAGCAATAGTATTAAAGATAATGTAATGAAAATGAGCAACAACAAAGTATGTATTCCCAACATGTATATCAACTGGAACTGTTGCTAGCATTACTCCAGTGATACCTCCAAAAATAAAATTAAATAATCCTCCTAAGCAAAATAGCATTGGGGTACTTAATCTAAGATTTCCTCCCCATAAAGTTGCTATCCATGCAAATACTTTTACACCTGTAGGGACAGCTATTAGCATTGTAGTGAACATAAAAAGATTTCTCATCCACATAGGTGTGCCTGTATAAAACATGTGGTGCACCCATACAACAAGAGAGAGTATGGTTATTCCAAATGAAGCAACCGCGACAAATTTATATCCAAAAAGTGGTTTTCTTGCATAAACGGGAAAAAGTTCTGAAAAAATTCCAAAAACTGGAAGAACCATTACATAAACAGCAGGATGTGAGTAGAACCAAAAGAAGTGTTGAAATAAGACAGGATCACCACCACCTTCAATTCTAAAAAAACTCGTTCCAAATGAAAGATCGAAGAAAAGCATAATTGCACCCCCGGTGAGTGCTGGTAACCCTAGTAATTGAAGTAATTGAGCCGCTAAAACCGTCCAGATAAAAATTGGCATTTTGAAGAAACCCATACCAGGAGCCCTCATCCTTATGATTGTTGTGACAAAGTTAACAGCTCCCATTATGGAAGAAATTCCTGATAATGAAATTGCCGTAATCCAAAGCATCTCTCCGTTTATCATCTTCCCGAGCGGATTTTGAATGCTAATTGGGGGATATGACCACCATCCTGAAGATGCAGGTCCACCTGGGACAAAGAAACTTAAAAGTAAAATAATTGAGAAAACTGGTACAAGCCAAAATGCTAAAGCATTAAGTTTTGGGAAAGCCATATCAGGTGCCCCAATCATTGGAGGAACAAGTAGGTTAGTCAAACCACTTAACATGGGGAAGAGGAACAAAAATAACATTACTGTTCCATGCATCGTATAGAGGCCGTTATAAACTGTTGGATCAAATAAATCTGATGGAGGTGTTATTAATTCTCCTCTGACTAGCATTCCTAAAAGACCACCAAGTAGTAAAAAAAATAATGCAGTAACTATATATTGAATCCCAATGACTTTGGCATCCGTGTTAAAACTAAAAAATCTTTTCCAATCATTTGGTCCTTTTGGATAAGGATTTTTAGATGTAACTAGTCTTTGATCGTAATTAATAATTGTCATTGTTTTAACTATCCATCATGAGGTCTATCCTCTAAACCTACATCTTGAACTTTCGGAGCAGGAGCAGGCTCAACAGTCGCCCAACCCCTATTACCATTTTTTAGCCTTTTATCGTATAAACGGCCTGCAGGATTTAATCCATTTTGAAGTTCTTTTTTTACAGTTTCATTTATCCATTTATTAAATACATCCTCTGATTCAACAATTACATTTGTTTGATTTTGTGAAAAATAGGCGCCACTAAACATGGCATCTCTCAATCTAAATACTCCTTTTCTTGTTGGTGTAAGAGAATATGTAATAACACTTCCTGGGATGATATCTTGTTTTAGCCTAAATGCTGGGATATAAAAGCTATGTATCACATCATCAGTAATTAATCTAAAGTTTATTCTCTTATTAACGGGGAGATGTAATTCCGAACTATGAATGCCGTTAGGATATATAAATTCCCAATTCCATTGCCTAGAAATTACATCAATTGGGCCAAAATCAAAAGGCTTTTTCTCTTCAATAAAAGGAGCTTCTTGACCAAAGTTATATTTTGTTTTTGATCCTAAATTCTCAAGCTTGTAATTCACTTTAGTAGCATAGGTAGCAATTGCTAAAACTAAAATCAAGGGAATTATTGTCCAAATAACTTCTAATTTGACGTTTCCCTCAAGAGGTTGACCATTACTTTCATCATATTTGGGAGCTCTATTAAATATTAAAATCCAAGCCATAGTTCCAGTACACCCTAAAAATATAAAAGTTCCAATAGTTGTCTCGAATGCAAAAAGATTATCAACATAATTTGCGGCTTCTGAAGCTTGAATCGGCAACCAACTATAAGACCAATAGCCCATTAATAAACTTATTAAAATATCAATCCCAACAGCAGAAATTACTATAAAAATTGTTAGATATTTTTTATTATTAGATTTAATTATTTTAGTATTCATTGGAAAATTTGACTAAGGTCTTCTCCTCTCACAAGTAGTTGATCTGCAGTAATATGAACTCCAAAGTCACTGGCTAGCCAAGCACCAAGACTTCCATGTAGTCCCATTACTAACAAAATTACAGAGCCTAAAAAAATATACGACCATGAGACTTGTCTCCCATAATCTTTTCTAAAAACAAATCTTTGGTATCCTCTCCATATAGTCATAGAAATCATTACTAGTAATATTGCTACCCCACCTACAGCATGCCAAAGCATCGTTGAAATGGCATTTTGTCCAAGAATACTTTTCACTTCAGGAATGGGAACTGCTAATAACATTTCAAAAAAACCTGTTGCTACAGTAAAAAAAGTAATAAATGAAGCTGCTAGAACGTTATACCAACCGACATCATGGAAACCTACTCTAGTGACGGGGAAAGCAAGAAATCTAAAGATTCTTTTTTCAAAAGGATAAAATGCTCCAGCGATATCAAATGCAATTCCAATGGCAAATAATCCAATAGTAAGATGTACAAGGTTTGGATGAATTGGAATTTTGTAAGGTAAATCATTAGGACCTAATTTGTCTGATATATCACTTATCGGGGATTTTATAATAATTAGAAAAAATGAGTAAATATTCCCGAAAACATTTAGTAGGACATTGTTTATGTTATGAAAATTCATTATAGAATTCCTTCCCTTACAGCTTCAACTACAGGAACTGTATGTAAGCCATAAATCCAAACAAGCATATCTCCTAAATAAACTTGTGTGCAAACCAATACGGCTAGAACAATATCAACGAAGACAAATCCTTTTGATAAAACTTGTGGATTAGTTTGTCTTGAAACATATCTCCAACCTGAAATAACTGAAAGTACACCTGCCAAAGACCAACCTATTGTACTGTGATAATTCAATACATCTCTTGATACTCCATATGGATTACTTAATCCAGCTTCAATTTGCCCGAAAACTATAGCAATAAAGATTGCAATAGTAGCGACTATGAGATTTAAAAAGCTCACTTCAAATAAATTTGGTTTTTTAAAAATTATTCCAACAAAATCAAAAACTACTGCTCCTAATGCCATAGCAATTACAAAATGGACCACAATAGGATGTATAACATCAATCCAAGGAAGATTTTTTTCATTTAGAGGAGGAAGTAAATTAGATATTATTGGATATAAATCGCTTAATCCAGTAACTACATAACTTAAT
>CACNSV010000038.1 GCA_902623195.1 uncultured Prochlorococcus sp.
AATATACCGTTTTTAATTGATAAATTCTGCAGCGCAATTTGTGCTCTGTGAATTTCCCAATTACTAGATAAGAATCCTGAATCTTTATTACTATCAGAATAGCCAAGCATTAATTCTTGAAGTGGCTTACTATCGTCTCCTACTTTTGGAAGATATGATCTATAAAATTCTAAATTAAATAATTCATCCATTACCATTGGGGCTCTTTTAAGATCCTCTACTGTTTCAAAAAGAGGGACCACGAGAAGATTAGACTTATTTGATCCCTGATTTATCAGTCCCATCTCTTTTGCTAAAAGTAAAACCTCCAATAAGTCAGAAACACTGTGGCTCATTGAAATAACATATGAATGACAAATCCTGCTACCGAATTCTTCTTGAAGCCTTTTAACCATCTTAAATACTGCAAATGTCTCTTCTGTACTTTGCGACCAACTTGCAATATTTGGAATAAGCGGTCTTTTTGTTTTTAATTCATTAATTAACCAATTTGTTTTTTCTCCCTCAGACATATTTTCATATGAAGTTGGTAATGCTAGATATTTAGTTAGTTCTTCTAATGCATCACTATGCCTAGTACTCTCCTGACGAATATCTAAACTTGCTAAAGAAAAACCAAAAATATGAACTTGAGTTAGAAGGATATTTAATGGCTCACAACTTAAATCAGTTGTAATCAAACTATTTTTAATCAGTTCAAGATCATTAGTAAATTCATCTACAGATCGATAAAAAGGCTCATCATTAAAGTCATCATCTTTTGATCCGGATTCACCTTCTAGAGAAACTTTCCACCCTGTTTGAGCAAGTAGATTATTTCTCTCTTGCGTTAATCGCAATTTTTCCAACATATAACTTAATTTTAATCTGTAAGGTTCAGATCTGTATCTTGTAGCCCTCGCTTCATATATCTCTGGAAACTTCACACGATCAGTTTCTAAAGATTCTAAAAGAGAAGGACTTACTTGACTCCATTGCATCGATACACTTAATTGATCTCTTAGATTTGAAATTGCCGTAATATATCTATCTAACATTAATTGCCTTTGATAACATGCAGTTCTCCAAGTAATTTCTGGTGTAACTGATGGATTACCATCTCTATCAGAACCGACCCAAGAACCAAATGTACAGAAAGACTGAGAGGGAACTTGTACATCAGGATAATTTTCAATTAATGCTGATGAAATTCTTCTTCTTAGTTGTGGCATTGCATTAAAAAGTATTTGCTGAAAATAATGCAACGCATAATCAACTTCATCTAGAACAGATGGTTTGAATTGATGTAATTCATCTGTTCTCCACCAAAGACGGATTTCTTCTTTTAATTGCAGTTTTAGTGAATTAATTTCTTCTTTCGTTAAATATTGGTCTGATTGAATTTGTTGAAGTAAATTTGCGACCCTTCTTTGTTTGTGTCTAATAGTATGCCTAACAATTTCAGTAGGATGAGCAGTGAATACTAATCGAATATCCATTTCTTGCA
Organism: uncultured Prochlorococcus sp.; assembly: GCA_902623195.1. GTDB lineage: Bacteria > Cyanobacteriota > Cyanobacteriia > PCC-6307 > Cyanobiaceae > Prochlorococcus_A. The sequence continues at coordinate 1,487 of CACNSV010000038.1, forward strand.
GTAAATCCTCTAATCTTCCTGGTGGAACATTTAAACTTCTCAATCTATTAAATAATTCTTTAAAAGTTACTGGAGCATTTTGTCGAGCTAATGGAGGAGCAAAAGGATCAAGATTATTCTCTGAATATTCTGCATTTTGATTTGTAAAACTCTGAATATATCGATCTTCCTCTTCTCTTTGCTCTAAAATGTTTACTAGTTGAAAATATAATGAAAAAGCTCTTGCTGCTGATATAGATTCAGCTAGATCCATTGAATTAACAATTGAAGCAATTTCATTTTTTAAAGTCTTATTATTACTGACATTTGAATTATCTATATAACTTAAATGTTTCAACTTTATTAATCGATTAGCATGCTCAACTGGGCATTCTGCTCTTAAAACAGATTCCCATAGTTCTTCTATCAATAAACTATTTGCATTAGATGGATTGACACCTTTAACTATCCCAATATTTTTGTTTGTTGTTTTTAAAGACTCCATATATTTAATATCTTACACTTAAAGCATAATCTAATAATATTTTTTTGATTTTTTTAACCTATAGTTTATTCTCTTCTTCTTGTTCAATCATGTTATTTATTGCTGATCGCATGATATCTTCAACAGATAAGCCTTGCTTATACTTCTTAATCCACTTTATTGATTCATTACCCTCTTTTAAAACTTGATAGATAGGTTCTAAAAAATGATTCATTTCTGAAGCTCTCGAAGAAATTGATAATTCCTTTAATAAGTTTTGAATCCAGTCTTTACAAATTATTTTCTCCCCATCCTTCCAATGAATCAATTCTGCATTGAGACTATCTTTAGATACTTTCAATTCATTGTGATCACAAATATCTTTCAATTCATCTAAGGTTAATTTGCTAGATAAAAGAGGATCTAAATTTGTTAAATCATCAAATAATGAAATAACCCTTAATTCTAAAAAAGCAGTAATGGCTAAAAGCAAATCAATATTAGAAATAAAATCACATATTCTTAACTCTAATCGATCAAGACTATATGGTCTTTGGGGTCCATTAGGTCTAACAGATGACCAGAGATGTCTAACATTCTGCATAGTTCCATCATTGATATTTTGTTCAATCCAATTTATATAGTGATTATGATTTAAAAAGAAAGGAATCTCAAAAGGTGTTTTGGGAAACTGAAGCCATCTTTGTGAATGATTTCCCGTGAATTTGCCATTTAAGAAAGGGGAACTCGCACTTAAAGCAAGATACAGAGGAGCCTCGCATCTAACAAGACGAATAGCTGCAAATAGTTTATCTAATTCCTCAATACCTAAATTTATATGCACACTGGAAGTAGCTATTGATAAACCATAATTTGATTCAATAAACTCATGATAATTATTAGATTCATCTGATCTTTGGAATTTATTTTGATGAGGGAAGCAAAGAGTAGATGAAGGAATTATGGTTAAATCCAATGTTTTTAACCATTTACGCAAAACCTTTCTAGGTTGCAGCAGAGAATTATATAAAATTTTATAATCTTTACTAGGATTTGTAATATATTCAACATTTCTATTATCAGGCTCACTTACAAAATTTGAAAATAATTTTTCTATTTGACTTGAAACTCCAACATGCGCACCGCAAGTACCTGTAAAAAGCTCAATTTCAAAACCTTTATTTAAATTATTTTTATGCATTAATTAGTCTAAGGATGATATTGCTATTAAAATTCCTTTTGCTTTATTTACAGTTTCATTAAATTCATTAGTAGGTGAAGAATCAGCGACAATTCCAGCGCCAGCCTGCACTAAGACTTCAAGATTTCCATTGTTTTTTGGGGTCGCAATCATTGATCTGATGGTAATTGCTGTATTCAAAGCTCCATTAATATCTACAGAGCCATAAATACCGGCATAAGGGCCTCTTGCTTCTTTTTCAAAAGATTTAATTAATTGCATCGCTCTTATTTTTGGAGCACCAGTAACTGTGCCTGCGGGAAAGGATGCTTTGAGTAAATCCCAAACATCTTTATCATTGTCTAATATACCCTGAACCTCACTAACTATATGCATAACATGAGAATATTTTTCAATAGCCATTAAATCTTTTAATTGAATACTACCAATCTGACAAACACGGCCAAGATCATTTCTACCTAAATCTACAAGCATTACATGTTCAGATACTTCTTTGGGATCATTTAATAAGTCATTCTCAAATAAAGAATCCTCTTGTGCATCACTACCCCTAGGTCTAGTTCCAGCAATAGGTCTTAGACTTGCAACTATTTGTTTGTTTTTTTTCTTTTCAGCTTTAACCATAACTTCAGGACTAGAACCAATCAAAAACCATGATCCAAAATCAAAATAAGCCATATAGGGAGAGGGATTTATCATTCTTAGACTCCTATAAAGGTCAAAAGGCTTACTTTTTACTTCGGTTTTAAATTTTTGACTGATGACTATTTGAAATATATCCCCTTTCTTAATAAATTCCTTGGCTTGTATGACTACTTTCTCGAATTCTTCCTGAGTCCAATTACTCTTAATGTCTAAATCAAAATCCTTTTTTTGTTGCCACTTCAATATATCAACATTATTTAGCGGTATTTTCATTAAATTTTTTATTGATTCAATCTGTTGAATTGATTGTTCATAAATTTCTTCAATAGAAATACCTTTAAATTGTTTTAAATCGGCATAAATCAAAGCTGTAAGACATCGTTTCATTTGATCAAAAACTACTATTTGATCAAAAAACATCCATGATCCATAAGGTATTTCATCCTTTTTTATCTCATGAATTGGAACCGAAGGTTCAATGAAATTGATTAACTCATAACTCCATGACCCATATAATTGTCCAATGAATGGAAATTCTTCTAAACTATGAGACTTATATTCACTAGTCCAATATCTTAATGATTCAAAAACATCGCCTTTCCTTGTATTTATTTTCCCGTTTCTAAAAGTACGAATAGTCTCATCACCAAAACAAACTGCTTCCCATAATGGATTATTGGCTACTATGCTCCACCTACCAATATTTTCTCCTCCTTCAACAGATTCAAGAAATACTCCATGAGAGTTATCCTTTGATAATTTAAGCCAAGTTGTTAAAGGTGTTTCTAGATCTGCAGGCCAGGATTCATAAATAGGTATAAAATTCTTACCATTTTTATAAGCCTGAATAAAACCTTCTTTTTTTGAACTTATCATACTAATAATGTCGATCCAGATTATAAATATAAATATCTTTTATATCAACTTTATATTTGTTAATCAAATGTATTTTTAGATGTGAACTTTAATCCTGCAGGGTTTGGATTTTCACCAATTCTCCTAGGATTATGCCCAACTTGCTCTCTGCCTTCATTAACTTTTTCAGGAAAAACTCCATCTTTGGGATGCAAAAATTCTATATCTCCTCCAGGAAAAATTCTATAAATTTTAAAATTTTCAATTCTGGGTTTAAATGCTCTTAATTGAGTCCCTAACGCTAAACATTGTTCTTTTCTTGCAAAATACATCATATTATCCCCTTCATGCATTATTGCAGCCCCTCCAGTTGGTAACTCAAAAGGTTGCTCTTTTGAACTGTTCCAACAGATTGCATACTTTTCTTCTTTTTCGGCAGAATTTAATAATCCTCCAGTACTACCAATATGCTTTGGGAATTGACCTATTAAAGTTTCACTCATCAATTTGGCAAATTATCTATATATAAGAAACTAACATCTAGATTTATAATTTATTGAATTGAATAATAAAGTTTCTACATTAATTAATAAAATTATTTATTTAAATTAATTTAAATCTGAAATTGGGAAAAATACTGTCAGGCCAGAATCTTTCCTTTGAGTTACCCTCCCTCCCAAGCTAGCTAATAATTTCTGAGTTGCAGATTGACTTAATTGTAGACTTCCTGTCTGTGGATTCCAATTAAGAACTGGTCCAATATCGGAGCCATCTAATTTATTATTTTCTTTTCTATCTGTATAAGTTGTCTGAACTATTAGCTGCAATTTTAATTTCTGACCGGCTGGTCTTAACTCTAAAGTTAAAATGCTCCCCTCTGATAATCCCCTAGTATTTTTATCAATTAGTCCTCTAAGCATTAGTTCTAACTTTTCTGAATTACTTAAAACATTTGGTAATTCATCTGGAATATCAAGTTTTAATATGATTCCTCTTCTTCTTAATTGATTAATCCAATTAGGAGATAGTTTATTCAACATTCCACCTAAATCAATACCAGATAATTGTTGAGATGGAGAAGATTCACTATTAACTAATTCAGCAGCATTAAAAATTAAACCAAATCTATCGATCTGTTCAGTACATTCATTATCTATTTCTATTAAGCGACTCCTGATGGTCTGGTCCATTTTATATTTCCTCAAAGTAGAACTTATCAAAGTTTTAATTGTAGCCAATGGCGTTCTTACTTCATGGGAAATAGCCTCCAGCAACTTTGCTTCTGAGGTCTGGATTATTGAAGATTTATTTTCTTTTAGTGAGGTTTGAAAAGTTATATTAGGAATTAATTTTGCTAATTTTATTGATAGGCTTGGCCAGAAAGAATTTGTAAATTTATTATTGATAGTAAATTCTCCAAAACTTTTAAG
>CACNSV010000039.1 GCA_902623195.1 uncultured Prochlorococcus sp.
ATTTAATTGCTAATTTAGAAAAATATTCAAAATCTTCAAAAAAAGAATTTAATAATTCTGTTACAGATAATGGTTATTTAATAATTCATCTTAGGATGACGGGATACTTTAATTGGATTAAAACTAGAAAACCTCCTTGCAAGCATACAAGAGTAAGATTCTTTGACAAGAATAAAAATGAACTTAGATTTGTGGATGTTAGAAGTTTTGGTCAAATATGGTGGGTAAAAGAAGGATTAAATCCAAAAGAAATTATTAATGGTCTTGGTTCGCTTGGACCAGAGCCTCTTGAAAAGAATTTCAATTTAAGTTATCTAAAAAAAGAATTTTCTAAACGTACTAAGTCTGTAAAATCTGTTTTATTAGATCAAAAGATAATTGCTGGTATAGGAAATATATATGCAGATGAAAGCCTTTATGAAGCTGGAATATCGCCTTTCAGAGAAGCTAGAACGATAAATAATGAAGAGTTAATTAAATTAAAAGATTCAATTATTAAGGTTTTAAAAATAAGCATTGGTTCAGGCGGAACAACTTTCAGTGACTTTAGAAATATAGAGGGTGCAAATGGAGATTATTCTATGCAAGCAAATGTTTATAGGAGAGCTGGTGAAAAATGTAAAAAATGTAATAATTTAATTCAAAGAAAAAAACTTTCAGGAAGGGGGACTCATTGGTGTAACTTTTGTCAGAAATAAAAAAAGGGCATACATAAAATGTAAGCCCTTTTTAGAATTTTTTACCTGGCATTGAGCTATTTTCTCAAGGGGCTACCCCCTAAATATTTTCGCCGCTTATGCGTTTCACAACCGAGTTCGAGATGGATCGGAGTGGTTCCACATCGCCATGAACACCAGGATAGGTTGAACCTTGAGAACTGCATAGATATATATTTTCAATTCAATAAAAAGAGTTTATTTGGTCAAGCCCTCGGTCTATTAGTACTCCTCCGCTGCACTTGTTACCAAGCTTCCACGTAGAGCCTATCAACGGGTGTTCTTCCCGTGACCTTACTGGCTTATGCCATGGGAATACTCATCTTGAGGTGGGCTTCCCACTTAGATGCTTTCAGCGGTTATCCGCTCCGCACATGGCTACCCAGCGTTTACCGTTGGCACGATAACTGGCACACCAGAGGTGCGTTCCTCCCGGTCCTCTCGTACTAGGGAGAAATCCTCTCAATATTCCTGCGCATACACCGGATATGGACCGAACTGTCTCACGACGTTCTGAACCCAGCTCGCGTACCGCTTTAATGGGCGAACAGCCCAACCCTTGGGACCGACTTCAGCCCCAGGTTGCGATGAGCCGACATCGAGGTGCCAAACCTCCCCGTCGATGTGAACTCTTGGGGGAGATCAGCCTGTTATCCCTAGAGTAACTTTTATCCGTTGAGCGACGGCCCTTCCACGCAGAACCGTCGGATCACTAAAACCGACTTTCGTCCCTGTTCGACTTGTAGGTCTCACAGTCAAGCTCCCTTCTGCTTTTGCACTCAACGACTGATTTCCAACCAGCCTGAGGGAACCTTTGTGCGCCTCCGTTACCTTTTAGGAGGCGACCGCCCCAGTCAAACTGCCCACCAGATACTGTCCGCTTCCCGGATAACGGGTAAGCGTTAGAACCCTAGCTCTGAAAGAGTGGTATCTCACCGTTGACTCAATAGTACCCACAAGCACTATATCAATGTCTCCCACCTATTCTGCGCATTCAGAGCCCGAGCACAATATCAAGCTACAGTAAAGCTTCATAGGGTCTTTCTGTCCGGGTGTATGTAGTCCGCATCTTCACAGACAATTCTATTTCGCCGAGCCTCTCTCCGAGACAGCGCGCAAATCGTTACACCTTTCGTGCGGGTCGGAACTTACCCGACAAGGAATTTCGCTACCTTAGGACCGTTATAGTTACGGCCGCCGTTCACCGGGGCTTCAGTCGCTAGCTTTGCTAAAAGCTAACCAGCTTCCTTAACCTTCCGGCACTGGGCAGGTGTCAGCCCCCATACATCGTCTTGCGACTTAGCGGAGACCTGTGTTTTTGGTAAACAGTCGCTTGCGCCTCTTCACTGCGACCAGCTCTCGCTGGCACCCCTTCTCCCGAAGTTACGGGGCCATTTTGCCGAGTTCCTTAGAGAGAGTTATCTCGCGCCCCTCGGTATTCTCTACCACCCCACCTGTGTCGGTTTCGGGTACTGGCATATGTGTCTTAACGGGTATAGGGCTTTTCTTGGAAGCATGACATCACCAACTTCGCTGCCGTAGCAGCTCGTACTCACGCCTCAGCTCAAGATGTTTTCACCATCTCTCAAAGCCTTGAACGCTTGAACCAGTAACCAACATCTGGATTGGCTAGCCTTCTCCGTCCCCCTTCCCAAAACACATCTGGTACAGGAATATTGACCTGTTATCCATCGACTACGCCTTTCGGCCTGACCTTAGGTCCAGACTAACCCTCCGCGGACGAGCCTGCCGGAGGAACCCTTAGGGTTTCGGGGCATGGGATTCTCACCCATGTTTTCGCTACTCAAGCCGACATTCTCACTTCTATGCCGTCCACGCCCGCTTACGCTAACGCTTCACCCAACATAGAACGCTCCCCTACCATAAATAATTATCCGCAGCTTCGGTATAACGCTTAGCCCCATTCATTTTCGGCGCAGGATCGCTCGACCAGTGAGCTATTACGCACTCCTTTGAGGATGGCTGCTTCTAGGCAAACCTCCTGGTTGTCTGGGCAATCCCACCTCCTTTATCACTTAGCGTTAATTTTGGGACCTTAGCTGGCGGTCTGGGCTGTTTCCCTCTTGACTATGGAGCTTATCCCCCACAGTCTGACTGCCTAGTTACACACAGGGTATTCAGAGTTCATATCGATTTGGTACCGCTTTCGCAGCCCGCACCGAAATGGTTGCTTTACCCCCCTGCTGGAGCACTAGACGCTACGCCTAAACGTATTTCGGGGAGAACCAGCTAGCTCCTGGTTCGATTGGCATTTCACCGCTAACCACAGCTCATCCGATGAATTTTCAACTTCATTCGGTTGGGACCTCCACTTGGTATCACCCAAGCTTCATCCTGGCCATGGTTAGATCACCAGGGTTCGGGTCTATAAACACTGACAAACGCCCTATTCAGACTCGCTTTCGCTGTGGCTCCACCATTTTCGGCTTAACCCGCCAGTGCCTATAAGTCGCCGGCTCATTCTTCAACAGGCACACGGTCACCCGATTAGTCGGGCTCCCATTGCTTGTAGGCTCACGGTTTCATGTTCTATTTCACTCCCCTCCCGGGGTTCTTTTCACCTTTCCCTCACGGTACTGTTTCACTATCGGTCACATAGTAGTACTTAGCCTTACGAGGTGGTCCTCGCAGATTCACACGGAATTCCACGTGCTCCGTGCTACTCGGGATACAGCTAGGTCAACTCATCTTTCGATTACGGGGCTTTCACCCTCTGTGGCGCGCCATTCAAACGCTTCTTCTAGACTTGTTAATCCATGTTGCTGTCCCACAACCCCGATAGTCAAGACTATCGGTTTGGGCTTATCCCCGTTCGCTCGCCGCTACTGAGGGAGTCGTTATTTACTTTCTCTTCCTCCAGCTACTAAGATGTTTCAATTCGCTGGGTTAGCTCGCACCAACCTATATATTCAGTTGGCCGTTCAAGGGGTTGCCCCATTCGGAAATTCCCGGATCAAAGTGTGCTTCCAACTCCCCGAGACTTATCGCAGGTAACCACGTCCTTCATCGCCTCTATGTGCCTAGGTATCCTCCGTGAGCCCTTTGTAGCTTGACCAATAACTTCAAAAAAATTGAAGCATCAGCTCAATAGAATTGTTATTAATGCATAAGCACCAATAATAAATCTGCATCTTTAAAAGATGCTTATTGTCTTGAAAAAAATCTATGCAGTTGTCAAGGTTCTCTGAAAACAAAGAATAAAAATTCAATGAGTCCAGCGTCTTATTAATTAAATTAATTAAATAATAGGAAGCTAGATTCAATCAGAGTACGATCGATCCCAAATATTCCTTCTAATTGGAAGGTGGTATTCAGTGGAGGTAAGCGGACTCGAACCGCTGACATCCTGCTTGCAAAGCAGGCGCTCTACCAACTGAGCTATACCCCCAATATAGAGATATGGGCCATCCTGGACTTGAACCAGGGACCTCACCCTTATCAGGGGTGCGCTCTAACCACCTGAGCTAATGGCCCAGGAAAATATGGGTGACCTAGAAAAAACTTAGAAACTGAAATTTTCAATTATGAAAATCTGAGATACCGATCGACCTAAGGTGACAAAATTTATATATAAACATTTTGTTGTCTCCCTGTTAGGAGGTGATCCAGCCGCACCTTCCGGTACGGCTACCTTGTTACGACTTCACCCCAGTCATTAGCCCCACCTTCGGCATCCTCCTCCACAAGGGTTGGAGTAACGACTTCGGGCATGGCCAACTTCCATGGTGTGACGGGCGGTGTGTACAAGGCCCGGGAACGTATTCACCGCAGTATGCTGACCTGCGATTACTAGCGATTCCTACTTCACGTAGGCGAGTTGCAGCCTACGATCTGAACTGAGCCACGGTTTATGGGATTTGCTAGCTCTCGCGAGTTTGCTGCCCTTTGTCCGTAGCATTGTAGTACGTGTGTAGCCCAGGGTGTAAGGGGCATGATGACTTGACGTCATCCACACCTTCCTCCGGTTTATCACCGGCGGTCTTTCTAGAGTGCCCAACTAAATGCTGGCAACTAAAAACGTGGGTTGCGCTCGTTGCGGGACTTAACCCAACATCTCACGACACGAGCTGACGACAGCCATGCACCACCTGTCACTGCATTCCCGAAGGCACCCTCAAATTTCTAAGAGGTTCGCAGGATGTCAAACCCTGGTAAGGTTCTTCGCGTTGCATCGAATTAAACCACATACTCCACCGCTTGTGCGGGCCCCCGTCAATTCCTTTGAGTTTCACACTTGCGTGCGTACTCCCCAGGCGGAACACTTAACGCGTTAGCTACGACACCGAAGGGGTCGATTCCCCCGACACCTAGTGTTCATCGTTTACGGCCAGGACTACAGGGGTATCTAATCCCTTTCGCTCCCCTGGCTTTCGTCCATGAGCGTCAGTAATGGCCCAGCAGAGCGCCTTCGCCACTGGTGTTCTTCCCGATATCTACGCATTTCACCGCTACACCGGGAATTCCCTCTGCCCCTACCATACTCAAGCCAATCAGTTTCCACTGCCATAATGGAGTTAAGCTCCACGCTTTAACAGCAGACTTGAAAGGCCGCCTGCGGACGCTTTACGCCCAATAATTCCGGATAACGCTTGCCACTCCCGTATTACCGCGGCTGCTGGCACGGAATTAGCCGTGGCTTATTCCTCAAGTACCGTCATATCTTCTTCCTTGAGAAAAGAGGTTTACAGCCCAGAGGCCTTCGTCCCTCACGCGGCGTTGCTCCGTCAGGCTTTCGCCCATTGCGGAAAATTCCCCACTGCTGCCTCCCGTAGGAGTCTGGGCCGTGTCTCAGTCCCAGTGTGGCTGATCATCCTCTCAGACCAGCTACTGATCGAAGCCTTGGTAAGCCTTTACCTTACCAACTAGCTAATCAGACGCGGGCTCATCCTCAGGCGAAATTCATTTCACCTTTCGGCATATGGGGTATTAGCGGTCGTTTCCAACCGTTATCCCCCTCCTGAGGGCAGATTCCCACGCGTTACTCACCCGTCCGCCACTAACCCGAAGGTTCGTTCGACTTGCATGTGTTAAGCACGCCGCCAGCGTTCATCCTGAGCCAGGATCAAACTCTCCGTTGTGTCACAAATCCTGTTGTAGATTTATCTACTCAATTTGCTTTGCTTTACCTAAATACGTAAGTGAATTTACTAGATTTAGTTTTAGCTTCCTTAAAGTTAATTTAAGGTTTCAAGAGTGCATTAATGCAATTGCAATAATGACTTTCCAGATCTCAGATCCGTTGGCCTTGAAAAGTGAAATAGAATTAAGTCAGCAATTC
>CACNSV010000040.1 GCA_902623195.1 uncultured Prochlorococcus sp.
TCTTTGATGATTGGTAATGTTATTACCTGTAATAATATATTTACCTAAGGTTTCTTTTATCTTTTTAAAACTTTCTGTGTATTCGCTTATTTTTATCCAAAGATCATAATCTTCTGCAGCAAAAAGATTTTCATTCTCATCGAAAAGTCCAGCTTTGTATAGTAAGCTCTTTTTTAATACTACGCTTGATGTATTTATGCCATTGCCATATAAAATTAAGTCACGTTTGACTGGATAAGAAAATAGCCTTGTTTTTGCAATCCCTTTATAAATAAATTTAAAATTTTTCTTCTTATAAATATAAAGATCATGATATACAAAATCATAGTTCTTTAAAGCTAAAAGACTTTTCTCAAGTTTATTTCTAAACCAAATATCATCTGCATCAATAAATGCAATAATATCAGATGATGAATATTTTATACCTAAATTCCGAGCTGCAGCTGGACTTTGTTTTTTACAATTATATATTTTGATTCGATTGTCAGAAATCTTTATAACTTTATTTAATGTGTTATCAGTTGAATTATTATTAATTACTATTATTTCTATATTTTTAATTGTTTGATTAATAACTGAATAAATAGTCTCTTCGATTGTACTTTCACAGTTGAAAGCTGGAATGATTATGGAAATTAATGATGCTCTCATCTTATAAGAATTAATAATAGTTTTTTATAAATAATTATTCTCAGTTTAGATTCTCTTAATTCTAACAATTATTGAATTGCCCATATTATTCTCCTCAATAATTTTTTGATATTCTTTATTTGTATTTGTTATAAGCGTTTTAATTTTATTGGATAATTTTATATCTTTATTATTAGTTATTTGATTTTTAATATCTTCTGTAAATATATCTCCTCCAACAATGTCAGTAGTTGATGGTTTATTGGTAAAGTACCACTTTAGGTGATTATATAAACTGTAGCCCTGTTGAGTATAAATTTTAAAAGTTGATCTATCTATTAACTTGCTTAACTTTTCTAAAGATTTTACTGAGAAATAATTAATTACATGTTCATCAATGATAAATTTTTCGTAACTTTTATTTGACCATATATTTAGGAGCACATCGTTCTTATTTGGAGTAATAATTATAATTTCTCCATCTTTTTTTAAAAATTTAATTAAATCTTCTATATAATTTTTCGGGTCATTTATATATTCAATTACATAAAAGAGGAAGATCTTATCAAATCTTAATGAGCTATTTTTGAGCATATTTATGTCTTGTAAGCATTTTATTTGAAGCTTTTTCTCTACATAGTTTCTTCTTTCTTTACTTATTTCTATACCGATAACATTATGATTCTTGTTTTTTAAAATATTTAAAAAATAACCCCATGAACAGCCAATTTCAAGAATATTTAAAGGGAAATCATAAGAATTAAGATATTCATTAAAATAACGCTTTGCTTGCAAGGATCCATTTTTAAAGTCTTTTTCTATAGATGGTATTTTTAATCCAGCCTTCTTCAATCTAGTCTCATCTAATTGATTATTTTTAAGAGAATTAATATTATCTATATCAGCAAATAAAAAATCACAATTTCGACAATTCCCTAATAGAACTTTGCTATTACTTCTTGAGTCTTTAACTATTTCTTCAGCAATGGTTTTGCAAATTGGACAAATTAAGGACATATGTTAATTTTTAAGCTTAAGTATAGAATTTAATCATTTCTTTTAATCCTCTTTCTAAGTTAAATTTTGTTTGATATCCAGTATTCTCTTTTAATTTAGTCATATCTGCAAAACAACCCATAACATCCCCTGGTGTCCCTTCTAATTCAATTATTTCTAATTCCTTTATATTCAAACATTTTGCAATCATTTCAATTAATTCTTTAAAAGATGTCTTAATACCAGTACCTACATTAAAAACCTGATTATTTTGATTGGAAAAAAGGACTTTCTCCCAGGCATTAATTACATCATCAATGTAAATAAGATCCCTATATCTTTCTAATGAACCTTTTACATAAACTTTTTTACTTTTTAATAACATATTTAGAAAAATACCTACAACTCCTTGATCTGATTTAGTGATATCTTGTCCTGGTCCATATACATTAAACATCCTTAAAGAATTCCAATTCAAACCTTTTGGTTCTGCATAATTTCTTAAAAGATTTTCGCAGTAATATTTTGAATTAGCATATATCGACTTAGGGCTACAATAATTATTTTCTATTATTCCTTTATCATTGTTATTTAAATTGTCTCCATACACTACAAATGATGATGCAAATATGATTTTCTCAATAGAATTATTTAGGCATAGATTAATGATGTTAAGAGTTCCTATTATATTTAAATTTATATCTTGATATGGAATCTCAAATGATCTAGGACCTGATGATTGAGCTGCCAAGTGAATTAATGCATCAATATTTTTAAAACTGAGCTTATTAATTTCAGAGTTATTTGTAATATCACACCTGATTACTTCAATATCATTGAACTCCCTTGGGGACTTAGAATTAGGATGCTCTATAACAATTACTTCAATATTATTTCTTATTAATTTATTGATTAATGCCTTACCAATAAATCCAAAACCCCCTGTGATAATGACTCTTTTTATACTCATTTATAAAAATTTTTAATTTCATCAATAAATCTTTGCATCATATTCATTGGACCAAGAGTAATAGTTAAATAGTTAGAATAATTCCCCTTCCAAGGACCTTTAAGATATATTTTTTTATTTTTCATATGTGTAGCTAAGTTTAGAGCTTTCTCTTCTGTTTTTAAATCCAATAACAAATAATTACCCGTTTCTCCAAATGAATTGATTCCCTGTTCTTTTAAAATTATTTTTAGTTTATTTCTTGTCTCTATAACAGAATCAATATATTCTTGAACTATGTGGAAATTGTCTATTAAATATTCAGCAACTGAATTAGATAATGTATTACTCTCATGAGCAAATCTCATCTTTGAGATTACAGACATATTACTTTTATTAGATACTAAAAATCCTAATCGAATTGAAGGAACTCCAAAAGCTTTTGAAAATGTTCTTGCTACTACTACATTTTTATAATTATTTATGAGCGGAATACTAGAATCTGCTCCAAAATGATGATAAGCCTCATCAACAAACAATAAGCAATTATTTTTTTGACATTGTTCAGCTATAAAAGATAATTTATCAATGCATAAAGAATCTTCAATTGGTTGATTTGGGTTAGGTAAAAATAAAATAGACGGTCTTTTTTCTATAAAAGAGATTAATTTATCTAAATCTAATGAGTTATCTTGTTCATAGTGGATTTCCTCTAGTTTCGTTTGATATAAGTTTGAATATACCTTATACATAGCATATGTTGGTGATAGTACCCCTACAACATCACCAGGAGATGTCATTACCTCAAAAATAGTTTTAATCCCTCCATCAATGCCAGAAGTAAGCAAAATATTATCAGTGTCTGTATTTATAAAACTACTAATCTTTTGATAAATAATATCATTTTCAGGATAAACACTCAAAAGCCAACCGGGCTTATTTCTAAAAATAGACAAGATAAAATCATCGCCCCATGCCTCTACTCTTTCGTTTCTATCGAGTCTCAATCCATTTATTAAATCTCTACCTTCTGATACTCTTATTCTTTTAATTTCTCTTAAATATGGACTCCTTTGTATGAACATATTTATATTAGTTATTTAATAAATTTATATATTGAAGTTTTCATTTTATATATCTATACTTCATATAAATAATAAGCTGTAATAAATATTAATATCCCTTCTGATATATTTCATCTTTATCTAAAAGGAGTTCAACACGATAAATATCTTCTTTTATATCAACAGGATGTGATATTAAATTAATTGGTTTCATTTTTACATCATAGCCGTATTCAAGTATTCTTAACATATCAATAGATTCAATTATTTCAAGCGGTGTAGGCTCTAATTCTGAATACTTTAGAAGAAAATCTCTTTCAAAGGGAATTATGCAGATTTGTTTCCCAACAATTGATAAATCTATATTATTCATGAATGGTATTTGTTGTCTAGAAAAATATATTGCATCATTATTTTTATTAATAATAACTTTTATTATATTTTTATCTTTAAATTCCTCTTTGGTTAAATTACCAAGTAAATTAACAACTTTTATATTTTTATCTCCCTTAATTGTTTCTATGGCTTCGTCTAACATTAATGGATGAACTAAAGGCTCATCACCTTGAACCATAACCACGATATCATATCTTATGGAATCTTTTTTTTCCTGAATTAGAAGAGCTTCTGCACACCTATCTGAGGCCCTTTCATGTGTTGATGCAGTCATAACTACATTGCCACCAAAACTTCTTACATATTCTGCAATCTCTTTATCTGGGGTTGCTACTACAAGTTTATTAATTGATTTAGATAAATTTGCACGTTTATATACATGTTCAATCATTGGTATCCCTTTAATTTTCTTTAGTGGTTTTCCTGGGAAACGTGAACTACCCATTCTTGCTGGAATGAAACAAATAATATTCATTTATAAATCTTTTAAAGGATTTTTACTAATCACATTTAAGAATACCGTATCAATCGAATAAGCTATAAAACGATAACCTGCCTCTATCTTATCCTTTAGGTCATCAATTCTTGGATTTACAATGTGAATACCAGCGGGGATTGAAGAATCGATACAATTCTTTAATATGTTTTCTATAGATTCTTCAACTAATGGATTATTTAAATCTCCTGTTTTGCCTAAAGAAGCTGATAAATCATAAGGTCCAATTAATATTGCATCTAGTCCTTTTACAGAAAGTATTTCTTTTATGTTTTTTAAACCATTTTTGGTCTCTATCATTGCAACTATGAATGGATTAGTTGCTTCTTCTTTATATTCATTGAAGTAGTCACCATATAAATTGGCTCTTGAAAATCCTACTCCTCTATGCCCTTTTGGAGGCCATTTACAAAATTTAATTAAGTTTTGAAGTTGTTTGCTTGATTCAATTTTTGGAATAATTACTCCAGCTGCACCTGCATCTAGAGCTCTTTTACAATTATTTGAATTACCTTCTGATAATCTAGCTAAAGGTAGAGTATCCCTTAATTCTAAAGATCTAAATATATTTGGAATCTGTGAAATTGATATTGAGCCATGTTCAAGATCAACTGCTATCCAATCATATCCAGAATTTCCTAAAATTTCTGCTGATGAGGGTGATTCTAGTTGGATCCAACTCCCAAGTGAATAATCACCTTTTGCAAGCTTTGATCTGATCTTGTTAAGTGACTTTAATTTATCCAATTTTAAATTTATTGTTCAAAAACTTTATATCGGTAGTAAACATTTTCTAGACCACTAATTGGTGCAGTTAATTTATTAATAATTAAAGTGGTCTTGTTGAAGCTACTTTAACCTAATCATATTATATCTCATTTCATTAGGTAAGGGTTAGATTCACTTCCTTTTTTGCATGAGTTATTATGATTCATTTTTTTGTAATGATTGAGCCATCTCCATTAATTCTTACTAATGTTATTTTTCCGCTAATTGGCAATTTACCTCCAGCAGATGCAATAGCATCATTTAAAGTTGATAATCTTGAAAGCTTATAAGGACCTACATTTCTAACCCTCCCTGATAATTGCACATCAATAAGTTTAGGATTTAAATTAGTTCTCATGGCTTTAAAAGAATTGATTTATCTTTTTCAACTGCTTTACCCAAGATGATAATACCCCCATCAATTAGTCTTATATT
>CACNSV010000041.1 GCA_902623195.1 uncultured Prochlorococcus sp.
TTTAAAGGGCAAGGGACAGATTTTAGATCAATAAAATTAGAATCCAAAATCAAGAATCTTTTCCAAAGAACTTACTAAATAATCCACTATTTGAAGCTTTGTTTTGAGTAGAGTAATGTAAAGCTAATTTTTCTAAAAGATTTTTTTCCTCTTCATTTATTCTAGTTGGCAACTTAACTTTTATAAGAACTTCTTGATTACCTCTAGCAACAGGATTACCTAATCTAGGTACACCTTTATTATCTAAGGTGAGAGTACTATTAGGTTGAGTTCCTCCAGGTATTTTCAAGTCAATTTTCCCATCAACAGTATCAATTGAAACAGTATCTCCTAGAATTGCTTGAAGATAACTTATTGAAATTTCAGAATAAATGTTAACACCGTCTCTTCTAAGCTTAGGATCTGTTTTAACTTTTATAAAAACATAAAGGTCGCCAGAGGGGCCTCCCTTCAATCCTGCATTTCCTTCCCCAGAAACTCTTAATTTAGTACCAGTATCAACACCTGGAGGAATATTTATACGCAATTTTTTTCTAACTTGTTTAACCCCATTTCCGCCACAATTTAAACATGGATCAGAAATTATTTGACCTACACCTGCACATGAAGGACACTCTGCTACTTGTGTAAAATTTCCGAAAGGAGTTCTAGTCGCTCTTCTAACTTGACCACTTCCTCCGCAAGTAGAACAATTGGTAGGACCAGTCCCAGGTTTTGCACCAACCCCCTTACATGTCAAACAAGTTTCTAAATGTGGTATTTTTATTTCCCTTTGTTCACCAAATATTGCTTGTTTAAAGTCAATACTTAAATCATATCTAAGATCATCTCCTTGCTGGGGACCTCTTCTTTGGGACCTCGAACTTTGAGGACCTTGTCCTCCAAAGCCATTAAAAAAAGTTTCAAACAAATCTGCAAAACCACCCATATCTCCCATATCTGGCATACCTGCTGCCCCACCTAAACCTGCCTCTCCAAACTGATCATATCTTGCTCTTGTATCTGGATCAGCCAACACTTCATAAGCACGACCAATCTCTTTAAATTTTTCTTCTGCACCTGGTTCCTTATTGATATCAGGATGATATTGTCTAGCTAATTTTCTATAAGCTCTTTTGAGAGTATCAGCATCAGCACTTCTAGAGACACCAAGTAATTGATAAAAATCAGCCATCAGAACACTTTAAACAAAAGATTGGTAATTATTTCTCATCAGTCAAATTTTGATTTGAAGTGAGATCCTCTTCAACTTTATCTTTTTCTGTTTCTTCTTGTGAATTTTTGATTGGGCCAGGTCCCATTGAAACTTTTACTAAAGCATGTCTCAATACCTTTCCGTCTAAATGATAACCTCTTTGCAATTCTTCAATTATTATATCTTCCTTTTCTTTTTCACTTGGCTCCCTAAGAACAGCTTCATGTAAATTAGGATCAAATTGCTGACCTAATACTCTCATAGGTGCAACTCCTTGTTGTTTCAAAACCTCTACAAGTTGTTTATATAAGCCTTGATAACTTCTATGAAGAGTTTGTGCTTCTTCACTTTCAGGTTTTAACTGTTGTCTGGCTCTTTCAAAATTATCTACAATCGGAAGTATTGCGCTTAATGATTTGCATATTAATTGTATCTTCAGATCATCTTGATCACGAGTTTGTCTTTTTCTGAAATTATCAAAATCTGCAGCAATTCTTACATATTGATTTTTTAAAGTTTGATGTTCTTTTTCAAGCTGTTCAAGTCTAGCAACGGTATTTAAAGCATCTTCTGTATTATTAGAATTTTCTTTTAATTCCTCCGAGCTGACCTCAGAATCAACTTCTAAAGTTTCACTCGCTTTAACATCATCTTTATTAAAAGAGTCAGAAGTATCGTCCTGAAGATTTTCTTCTAAAGATTTTTCAGAATTCTCTGCATTATCAGAATGATTTTCAATCATTATATTTAATAAATATTCAATTATTTTCTAATAAATTAATTCACAAAACAAGTTGCGGAAGCCCGCACCAATCTATTTATTCTGGTTTAAAGGTTAAGGCCAACCCATTGTTACAATATCTTTTTCCAGTAGGCTGAGGCCCATCATTAAATACATGCCCTTGATGTCCTCCACATCTTGAACAATGATATTCAGTCCTTGGAACAATTAATTTAAAATCAATTTTAGTTTCAACTGCATTTTCAAGAGATTCCCAAAAACTTGGCCAACCAGTACCGCTATCAAATTTTGCATCGGAAGAAAATAAACCTAGGTTACATCCCGCGCAATAAAATGTGCCTTTTCTCTTTTCATTATTTAAAGGACTACTAAAGGGACGCTCTGTCCCCTCCTCTCTTAAGATAATAAAACTTTCAGGTGTCAGTCTTTTCTTCCACTCATCTTTGGATAAAGACCAATCATCAATTAATTCTTTTGAAGCAGCATAAACTTTGAGAGGATTTAGTATAAATTTTAAAAATGGTGCAAAAGGAATTAAAATAAATAATCGGCGGCTAAAAAACTTATTCATTTTTTATATATGGTGAGTGATATATCTAATTCTATAAGTAAATCACATAAAATCAGTATTGCACCGATGATGGATTGTACAGATAAACATTATCGCATGATTATGAGAAAAATAAGTTCTAAAGCACTCTTATACACAGAAATGATCGTTGCACAAAGCTTGATATATTCAGATAATAAGGAGAAATTTTTAAACTTTAATAGAGAGGAGCATCCTTTATCAATACAATTTGGTGGAGACAATCCCGAGCACTTGAAAGAAGCGGCAAAAATGGCCCAAGACTGGGGATATGATGAAATAAATTTTAATGTGGGATGCCCTAGTTCAAGAGTTTGCGCTGGGAATTTTGGAGCATCGCTAATGAATCATCCATATAAAGTTGTAAAATGTATTGAAGCATTGAAAAATAATTGCAATTTACCTGTCACAATAAAACATAGAATAGGTGTAGATAATAATGATAGTTTCTCAAATTTAAATAATTTTGTTAGACATATATCTAATGCAGGGGTAGAAAGATTTACCATTCATGCAAGAAAAGCTTTTCTAAAAGGTTTAAATCCCAAAGAAAATAGAAATATTCCTCCTTTAAGATACGATATTGTTAAAAGATTAAAAGATGAAAACCCCTCAATTATCATTGAAATAAATGGTGGTTTTACAAATATAAATCAATGCATTGATGGTTTAAAAAGCTTTGATGGAATTATGATCGGAAGGAGTGCTTATAAATACCCTTTAAGATGGAATGAAATTGATAATAAAATATATGGGGAGCAATCTTTACCTTTAAAAGCCTCAGATATTATTTTTTCTTTAATTCCCTATATAGATAATCACTTACAAAAAATAAATAAATCATGGGATATTTGTAAACATTTAATAAATATTGTAGAAAGTATACCTAATGCTAAAAAATGGAGGAATAACATCTCCCAATTATCAATTAAGGGAAATTTAAGCATAGAAATGCTTATAGATTATACTAAAGAGCTTAAATCAATGGGATATTAACTATCTTCTTGATTTTCATCTAATTCATTTGCTCCACCTCTTCTTCTTCTTCTACCTCTACCATTTTCATATTCAGAATTTTCTGTACTGTTACCGTAGCTTCTATCTTCCCACCCTTTGGCTCCAGATGTTCTATTTACATAATTAGGATTCTGATCTCCTGCTATGTTATTTGTTGGGTTATAACTTCCATTATAGGAATTACCACTATATCCGTTGGAAACATTACTATCTCTATATCCACTATTTTGCCCTGAATTATAACCTCCATTATTATATTGGCGAGAATTACCATTATTATAATTCCTACGTTGAGAATTTCCTCTGGGTTCGGCTTTATTAATACGTAAGGGCCTACCCATCATTTCAGTTCCTTGTAAAGATTCAATAGCATTAGACTCAAGAGCTTCATCAGCCATCTCAATAAATGCAAATCCTCTTTTTCTCCCTGTATCTCTCTCAAGAGGAAGAGAACAATTTGTTACTTCACCAAAAGGGACAAATAATTGAAGTACGTCTTCACGCTCTGCGCGGAAAGGTAAATTACCAACAAAAATACTCACTTTAAACTCAATTAAATTAACTTATATTTAAATCACAAATAGATGCGATTAAACTATAACTACATATTACTTAAATATATAACTATTTGTAAGAATATATCTTGATTAGTTTAATAATCTATTTTTCCAGCTAAGCAATTCTTCTTCAACTCGCTTAAAACTTGTACCTCCAATGCTTTTACGAGAATTAACTACATTTTTTGGCAAAATATTTTCATATATATCTTTATCAAAAGCTTGATGAAAACTTTTAAACTCATTTAATGAAAGTTGTTTAAATAATATTTTTTTTGAGACACAGAACATTACGATACTTCCAACAATTTGATAAGCCTCTCGAAAGGCAACGCCCTTATTCACTAAATAATCAGCTACATCTGTTGCATTAGAGAAATCTTTTTCAACGGATTGCATCAAATTAACTTCGTTAAATTTTAGACCTTCATTTAATAGTATGGTCATAGCTTTTAAACAATCAGAAACTGTTTTTGCTGTATCAAATATAGGCTCTTTATCTTCTTGTAAGTCCTTATTATATGCTAAAGGTAAGCCTTTTACTGTTGTCAATAATCCCATCAAATGACCATATACTCTGCCTGTTTTACCTCTAATTAGTTCTGGAACATCTGGATTCTTTTTCTGAGGCATTAAGCTACTCCCAGTTGCACAAGTATCTGTTAATTGTGCAAATGCAAATTCATCTGTAACCCAAAATATTATCTCTTCGGACAAACGACTTAAATGAGTCATGATTAAAGATGATGATGAAAGAAACTCTATTGCAAAATCGCGATCACTAACTGCATCAATACTATTCATATATATGGTTTCAAAACCTAATTCTTGAGCAGTCATATATCGGTCAATATTGATTTTTGTGCCGGCCAATGCTGCTGCACCTAAAGGTGAAATATTGACTCTATTTTTAACCTCTTTCAGTCTATCTCTATCCCTTTGAAACATTTCCAAATAAGCAAGGATATGATGAGAAAGTGAAAGAGGTTGAGCTCGTTGTAAATGGGTATATCCAGGGATTAATACATTTATATTATGTTGCGCAATTTTTAATAAAGATTTTTGAAAAGAAAACAGAAGATCATCTATTTCATTAATTTTTTTTCTAAGCCAAAGTCTTATATCAGTACCAACTTGATCATTTCTGCTCCTCCCAGTATGCAATTTCTTGCCTAAATCTCCAATTTTAAAAATTAGTAAATTTTCTATAGCATAATGTATATCCTCAGATGGAAAAGCAGGATCAAAGATCCCTTTTTGATAATCAATTTTTATCTCATTTAAGCCTTCTATTATTTTTTGAGATTCTTCTTTAGTTATTACATGCTGCTGGCCAAGCATCCTAGCGTGTGCGATTGAGCAATCAATATCTTCCATAATTAAAGTCTTATCAAATTGAATAGATGCATTAAATTCTTGAATAAATGGATTAAGACTATTTTCAAATCTTGCACTCCAAGCTTTCGACATATTTA
>CACNSV010000042.1 GCA_902623195.1 uncultured Prochlorococcus sp.
AAAAACAAAACCAGTAAAAGCACCTCCAATAGAAAAAAAACCTTTTCTAGAATTTGTTAATGATTATTTAATACCAGAAATTAAAAATGAATTTAAATTAAAAGGTAAAGTAGTTAATAAAATTAATCTCCAAAAAACAAATAGACCAATAGCTGAAGATATATGTTGGGTAATTTATTGTGAAATAAAAGATACTTGTAATTTTTGGTTGTCTTTTGAGAAAGATGATATAACCTCATTAAAAAGTTTTTCTTTATGTAAAAATTACGAAAAACCAAGTATTATCGAATCTTTCTTAATTGATGAAAAGAAAATAACTCTTAAATTAATTATTTCGAGAATATTGCAAAGATTAAATGGACAAAAGTTAATTGGAGCTAATTAATAAACTAAAATTACACCTAGTTAACTTTTTCCTCAAAAATAACAAGAATAGTAAATAATAGTATTAATGATTAATTAAAAATGGTTCAAACTCCTGATACAAAAAATAAAACCAGTATTAATAGAGGAAAGGATCCAGCTAAGGAAACTATTCTTACTCCTAGATTTTATACAACTGATTTTGATGAAATGGCAAAGATGGACTTATCCATCAATGAAGAAGAGTTAGAGGCTATTTGTGAAGAGTTTAGAAAAGATTACAATAGACATCATTTTGTAAGAAATAGAGAATTTGAAGGCGCAGCTGAAAAGTTAGATCCCGAGACTAGAGCAGTATTTATTGAATTCCTTGAACAAAGTTGTACATCTGAATTTTCAGGCTTTTTGCTTTATAAGGAATTAAGCAGAAGAATTAAAGATAGAAATCCTTTATTAGCTGAATGTTTTGCACATATGGCAAGAGATGAAGCAAGGCATGCTGGATTTTTAAACAAATCTATGAGTGATTTTAATTTGCAATTAGATTTAGGTTTTTTGACTGCAAGTAAAGACTATACATTTTTTAAACCTAAATTTATTTTTTATGCAACATACTTATCAGAAAAAATTGGTTATTGGAGATATATAGCTATATATAGACATTTTGAAAAGAATCCTAATAACAAAATATTCCCAATTTTTAATTTCTTTGAAAATTGGTGTCAAGATGAAAACAGACATGGAGATTTTTTTGATGCTTTAATGAAAGCACAGCCCTCCACTGTGCGTGGTTTGCAAGCTAAATTATGGTGTAGATTCTTTCTTTTAGCAGTTTTTGCAACTATGTATATAAGAGATGTTGGAAGGAAAGAGTTTTATGAAGCTCTTGGATTAAATGCTAGGGAATATGATGTTTATGTAATTGAAAAAACAAATGAGACAGCTGCAAGAGTATTTCCCGTTGTTTTAGATGTTAATGATCCATCATTTTATAAAAGACTTGAATTAATAGTTGAAAATAATAAATATCTTTCAAGAATTGATGGAGAAGATGGAAGTAAGATAAATAAATTATTTAAAAAACTTCCATACTTTATTTCAAACGGTTATCAATTATTAAGACTATACTTATTAAAACCTTTAAATAGTGAAGAATTTCAACCTGCCATAAGGTAATTTCTGATTATTTAAGTAATTATCTTAAAAAAAATGGTCCTCACTTCTTATATAAATAAGGAAATAAATTTTGATGAAGAAAACAAGCAATTATTAGAAGAGATAATATCTTATGGTTTGTCACTTGGAGCTGATTTTGTAGAAATTTTTCTAGAAAATACAGATAATATTTCAGTTTTAGCTGAAGAAGATTGCATAACAAGTGTAAGTCCTTCCTTTGGAAAAGGAGCAGGCATAAGAATTTTTAAAGATAATAGAGATGGATTTGTTAGCACAAATGATTTATCAAGAAAAGGCTTAATTAGTTCAATAAGTCAAGCGATAGAAATGTTAGATATAAATTCAACTACATTAAAAAGATTTGAAGGACTTGAGAATATAAGAAACTATAGTACTAATAAAAATACTTGGTTAGAATCTATACCTACAGTTAATGAAATAGGAGAAAAATTATTATCAAGTACCAAATATTTAAAAAAAGAAGAAAAGGTTAATGTTAGAAAAGGAAGTTATGCTAGAAACTGGCAAAAAGTAATAATTGCTTCTAGTGATGGTACATTTGCTAAGGATATTCGCTTACATCAAACAGTAGGTTTAAATGTAATTGCTTTAGATAAACAATATAGATCTTCTGGCAGTAGACGTTTTGGATCCTCTGACAGACCTAATGAATTTAAAAATTGGAATCATGAAGAAGCTGCAAATGAAGTTTTAGAAAGTTCCATGAATATGCTTTATGCAGATTATGTAGATGCTTGCCAAAAACCAGTTGTGTTAGCAAATAAATTTGGTGGTGTGATTTTTCATGAAGCATGTGGGCATTTATTAGAAACGACACAAATAGAGAGAGGAACTACTCCTTTTGCTAATAAATTAAATAAAAAAATAGCCCATGAAGCAGTAACTGCAGTGGATGAGGGTATATCTTCAGGTTCTTTCGGGTCATTATCTGTAGATGATGAAGGGATGGAACCAGAAAAATCAGTTCTTATAAAGGACGGGATATTAAAAAAATTTATTTCAGATAGAGCAGGAGAAATGAGAACTGGACATAAAAGAACTGGGAGTGGAAGAAGACAAAATTATTCATTTGCGGCTGCCTCTAGAATGAGAAATACTTTTATAGCAAAAGGTGATTATTCTAAGGATGAATTAATAGGTAGTATTAATGATGGCTTATATTGCAAATCCATGGGTGGAGGAAGTGTTGGTGCAACTGGTCAATTTAACTTTGCAGTTGAAGAAGGTTATTTAATTAAAAATGGAAAATTAACAAAGCCAGTAAAAGGAGCAACCTTAATTGGTGAGGCAACGGAGGTTATGCCAAAAATTTCTATGTGCGGAAATGATCTCGAATTGGCTCCAGGTTTTTGTGGATCTATAAGTGGGAGTGTTAATGTAACTGTCGGTCAACCACACATTAAAGTTGATTCCATAACAATTGGAGGTAGGTAATTAAGATGGATTTAAAAGAGCTAACAAATTTTATAACCAATAGCGCAGAATCATTAAATATAAAAAAATGGGATTTCGGCGCAAGCTTTTCAAATGATTTTTCGGTGCAAGTTGATAAGGGTATTGCCAAACAATTGAAGGCATCTCAAAAACAAGTATTAACATTAAGAGTATGGAATGATAAAAATTTAGTAGGAATAACTACTACAAGTGATTTAAGCGAATATGGTTTAAAAAAAGCCTTGTACCAAGCAAATTTAGCCTCAGATTATGGCAATAAGAATGAACTAACAGACTTTTCACCATTAGCTAAAGATCCTTTAAAAAATGTAAAAGTAGATAAGAGATCACCCTCAGGAATTAAGAAACTGCTAGAAACATTAAGAATAGCAGAGAATAAATTATTGAAAAAACATTCAGCGATAAAAACAATTCCATATAACGGTCTATCAGAAAGTTTTTTTAAAAGAATTTATGCTAACAGTGAAGGAGCTAAAAGAAGCTTTGAAAAAAGTCAAGCAGCAATTTATCTTTATGCCAGAGCCGAAGAAAATAATAGAAAACCAAGAAGTTCTGGATCTGTAAAAATAGGATATGGATTAGAGGATATAGACATAAATGCTTGCATTGATGAAGCCGCAGAAAAAACAATTTCTCATTTGAACTATTCAGCTATAGAAACAGGTAAGTATAAGGTCTGTTTTTCTCCAGAATCATTTCTAACATTAATAAACGCATTTAGTTCAATGTTTAATGCAAGAAGTATTATTGATGGAGTTAGTATTTCAAATAAAGATTCTATTGGTGAAATTATTGCTAATCCATTATTAAATGTTTTTGATGATGGGTTACATGAAAAAAATATTTCTTCAGCACCTTTTGATGGTGAAGGTACTCCAACCCAAAAGTTATGCCTTATCAATAAGGGTAGGTTAGAAAATTTCATACATTCAGAATCAACTGCAAGAATTTTCAAAACGAAACCTACTGGCCACGCTGGACTTGGATCAAAAGTATCTGTATCCACTGATTGGATAGTTGTAGAAAGATCTGAAAAGGTATTATCCCAGGATAATGATTTAAATCATAAGAATTATTTAGGAAAATATATTTATATAGAAGAACTTAATGCAATTCATGCAGGAGTTAAAGCTAGTCAAGGTTCCTTTTCTCTACCTTTCTCTGTCTGACTAAGTAACCTGACATTTAATATTTTTAAAAGTTTACCATTATGAATAATAAATGATCTAGGAAATAAACCTTTCACTTTTCTCATGATATGCTCAGCAGAGTCATTGAGATCTAATTTACAGTCTTCTTTATTTATCATTCTTGCATATTTAATTTCTAAATCTTTTAATTTTTGAGGCGATAACTTTGATTTTACAGCTATAGGTTCCTTCTCTATTATCTCTAAGGATTTGTAAATTAAATTTGAAGAAAGGATACTAAGTTTTTGACTTAAGGTAAGTAAATTATCGCTTTCCTTAATTCTTACTTTTTCTTCTAATAGAAGATCTCCCGTATCTAATCCTTCGTCCATCTTTATTATCCCAACCCCTGTAAAGGAATCACCTTTTAATAATGCCCAATGAATTGGTGCAGCTCCTCGCCATCTAGGTAACAGTGACGCGTGAGCATTCCAGCATCCATATCTTGGAATAGCTAGTATTTCTCTACTTAATATCTTTCCATAAGCAATAACAACAAAAACATCGCTTTTAAAGGACTTTAAGGTTTCAATAAAGCTAGTATTATTCTTTATTTTATTTGGGGTGAATACTGGGATATCATGATCAAGTGCAATTTTCTTAATTGGTGAGGCAATCAATTTACTACCTCTAGACCTTTTTTTATCTGGTTGAGTAACTACTGCAGAAATTTTATGATGAGAATCTATTAATATTTTTAAGGATTCTATAGAATAATCAGGAGTACCCCAAAAAATTATATTCACGCGTCACCGGTGATTGACAATTCTTTAACCCAGATATGAGGTGAGATACCACTTGTAGTTAAATATTGTTTCTTTTCAATATTTAAAATATCTTTAAGTAGGGTTTTAAAATCACCAGCAACAGTAGCAGCTTCAATTGAAATTTTGTTACCTTTTTCACATAGCCATCCATCCTTTCCTGTAATTGATTTAATAAGTTCAATATCCTTTGGACTTAGTATATTGGTAAGACTTTTTCTATATTTTAAATCTATATGGCAGCATGCTCCACATTTTTCTATACATGTCCATGATTTCATGATTTAATTCAATCTTGTAACTTATTGGTACAGTAGTGTAGTTTTTTTGTAAAAATAGTATGACAATATCATTTTACTACCATGGCAACACTTATACCATTAGCAGTTGTAGCGATAGCAGGTCCAGCTGTTATTGCATTAATATTCTACAAAAGATAAAAATATTTAAATCCTAAATGTCTTACTTGGAAGGAGTCTACTGGGATTTAGATGGAACTATCGCAAATACTGAACTGGAGGCTCACCTACCTGCATTTAATGCATCTTTTGATGCATTGGGTATTG
>CACNSV010000043.1 GCA_902623195.1 uncultured Prochlorococcus sp.
TATTTGTGAATTCTTTCTAACATCTAGTAAATTAAATTCCTTTATATCGTTCATTTGATTATTGATTTAGGTATACAAATTATTTGTAAAAGGAGTAACCTTCGATAGTTGCTCTTTTAGTTCGTTATTAATTTTAGGACTACAAGCTAAAATTTTACCGGAATTCAGGTCTAATTCTCCATTTGGATAATTGGAAATTACTCCTCCTGCTTCATAAACAATAATAGCACCCGCAGCTATATCCCATATCTGTAATCCTCTTTCCCAAAAGCCATCAACCTTACCAGCAGCAACAAATGCAAGATCAACTGCAGCAGCTCCGCCTCTCCTCACTCCTCTTGTTTTATGAGTTAGCCAGCAAAACTCAGCATAATTATTATTATCGGTATCAAACCTGTCATATGCAAAACCTGTTACTAATAAACTTTCAGATAAATTTATTGGGTTTGAAACCTCAATTAGCTCATTATTGCAATAAGATCCTTTAGTTATACAACCCCAATAAAGTTCTTTTAAATAAGGGACAGATATTGCGCCTAAAATTGGTACTCCCTTATAAACAAGACCTATCGATGTTCCAAAAAATGGATATCCATGAGAATAATTTGTTGTTCCGTCCAATGGATCTATGCACCACATCAAATCAGATGATTTGTTTGATTGACCAGTTTCCTCAGCAAGGATTGTAATTTTTGGAGTTTCATTTATTAAATAATCTTTAATTTTTCTCTCAACCTCAAGATCAACATTCGTTACAAGATCGCCCTCTCTACCTTTAGATGAAATTCTTTGAATCTTGTTATAATTTGAACTAATTATTTCAGAACCTATCTTTGCTGCATTTTTGGCTATCTCTGTGAGGTTATCTAAATTTATATTAATTTTTAAATTTTTGAATTTTTCAGTTATGTTCATACGTCTAATCTTCTTCGAATTCCCATGGAGGAGCTACTCTTGTACTTCCCTGTCCAAAGTATTGCCCGAATTGTAATTCATAAACCTCATCGTAGTATGTTGTTTCAACTTCTACATCCTCTAAGGCTTTACCAACGCAAAGTAAGGCATATCCTTGATCCTTTAATGCTTGCGAAACTCCCATAGCATGCCTCTGTTCGAGTTTACCCGAAATGATTTTTACAGCACATTCGGTACAGCATCCATTCCTACATGAGAATGGAAGTCTTAAACCCTTTTTCTCAAATTCCTTTAAAATATATTCATCACTACTAACATCCTCTTGATAAACTTTACCAGTAACTTTATTTTTTATAGTGACTTTAAACTTCTTTTTCAAGTATCTTTCCTCAAATAAGGGATGCTAAAAGGTTAAAATAATCTTTAAAGGAGAGGTGGCCGAGTGGTTGAAGGCGCAGCACTGGAAATGCTGTATAGGGGCAACTCTATCGAGGGTTCGAATCCCTCTCTCTCCGTATAAATATAAAGCAATGAAGTACATAAATAAAGATAAATACATCAAAATTTAAGTTCTATTTATTAAATCAAGAAAACAAATTAGTTTTTGATAATAATATTGTTCAAAATTAAATAAACATTATTAATATTTAACTAAACAAAACTGATATTTTTACTAATATGAAAACAATATTATTAATTATTTGTTTTAATTAAATTTTGAAGTTAAGTTTTAGATATCCATAATAAATTTATGGGGAAAATTGTTGGAATTGATTTAGGCACTACAAACTCCGTGGTTGGAGTAATTGAAGCTGGTCGCCCTGTAATAATTGCAAGTTCTGAAGGTAGTAGAACAACACCTTCAATTGTTGGGTTTACTAAAGATTCTGAAATTGTTATTGGTGATCAAGCGAGGAGACAACTTGTCTTAAATCCTAAAAATACCTTTTTCAACTTAAAAAGATTTGTAGGTCGAGATTGGGATGAACTAGATGAAACCAGTATGTCTGTTCCATATAATATTAAGTCTAATGATAATGGAAATGTCAGGGTTTTAAGTACCTTCACAGAAAGAGAGTATGCACCTGAAGAGCTTGTAAGTTCAATTATTAGGAAATTAGTAGATGACTCAGAAACATTTCTTGGAGATACAATTGATTCTGCAGTTATTACTGTTCCTGCTTATTTCAATGAATCACAAAGACAAGCTACTAAGGATGCCGCTCTTTTAGCAGGTATTAAAGTTGAAAGAATTCTAAATGAACCAACAGCAGCAGCCCTAGCATATGGTTTTGAAAAAAGTTCTGCTAATAATGTACTTGTTTTTGATTTAGGCGGAGGTACATTTGATGTATCGTTATTAAAAATATCTAATGGTGTTTTTGATGTAAAAGCGACATGTGGAGATACTCAACTTGGTGGCAATAATTTTGATTCTAAAATAGTTGATTGGCTAGCAGAAAAATTTTTAAATAAGCATAAAATAGATTTGCGAAGAGAGAGGCAAGCACTTCAAAGACTCACAGAAGCCGCTGAAAAGGCAAAATGTGAACTGTCAGGCTTAAATAAAACAAAAATATCTCTCCCTTTTATTACCACAAATGAACAAGGTCCTCTTCATATAGATGAAACTTTAGATAGAAAACTTTTTGAATCCTTATCTCAGGATTTATTAGATAGATTATTAGAACCAGTGCAAATTGCATTAGATGATTCAGGATGGAATCCCGATGAAATTGATGAGGTAGTTCTTGTAGGTGGCTCAACTAGAATACCAATGGTTCAACAATTAGTAAAAACATTAATCCCTAATGACCCTTGTCAAACAGTTAATCCAGATGAAGTCGTAGCTATTGGAGCAGCAATTCAATCAGGGATTTTAAGCGGCGAATTACGAGATTTGCTTTTAAATGATGTAACTCCGCTTTCTTTAGGTCTAGAAACAATTGGAGGGTTAATGAAAGTACTAATTCCAAGAAATACACCAATACCAGTAAGACAGTCAGATGTATTTAGTACTTCTGAAGCAAATCAATCTTCTGTGTTTATTAAAATTTTTCAAGGTGAAAGGTCACTTGCTTGCGAAAATAAATCATTGGGAAAATTTCGATTATCAGGTATTCCTCCTGCTCCGAGAGGCATCCCTCAAGTACAAGTAGCTTTTGATATTGACGCTAATGGATTACTTGAAGTTAGTGCTACCGATAGAACAACAGGAAGGAATCAATCTGTAAGTATAACTGGAGGATCTAATTTAAATGAAGATGAAATTAATAAAATTATTGATGAAGCCAAATCTAAAGCAAGTGAAGATAAGAAAAAGAGATCAGTTATTGAGAGGAGAAATAATGCTCTTACTCTTATAGCTCAAGCAGAAAGAAGACTTAGAGATGCTTCCTTAGAATTTGGTCCCTATGGAGCTGAAAGACAACAAAGAGCAGTTGAGATTGCAATACAAGATGTCGAAGAATTTCTAGAGGATGAAGATCCTCAAGAATTAGAACTTTCATGTAGTGCCCTGCAGGAGGCCTTATTTGGATTAAATAGAAAATTTGCAGCTGAAAAGAAAATAGAAAGAAATCCCCTTCAAGGGATAAAAAATACTTTTGGGTCTATAAAAGATGAATTATTTTCAGATGATTACTGGGATGATGACCCATGGGATAGAGAAATAGATAGAAATTATAGAAATTCGAGGTATGGTAATTCTAGGGACGATGATCCATGGGACAATGACTACTTCCTCTAAAACTGATTATTTATCTATTTTAGGATTATCAAATAATTTTGATGATTTTGAATTAAAAAAGGCCTTTCGAAGAGAGGCTAGGAAATGGCATCCAGACTTAAATAATAATGATATAAATGCAGAAGAACGTTTCAAATTAATTAATGAAGCATATGAATTTTTACGTGATCCTAAACAAAGAGTTTCCCTCGATGAGAGTGATCCCATCAATAAAAAAAATAATTTTCAAACAGGATTTCCTGATTTTGAAGAATATTTAGATATCCTCTACGGCTACAATAAAAAATATGAAAGTGAATCAATAAAAGATTTTCAAGAGGAGGATATTTTTGAAGAGGAATTAGAAAATTTTGATTATCCTGCAAAATCACCTAATGAACCACCACCTGTTAAATCCTTTCAAGATGTAGAAACAATAATTGAATTGTCGCCTGATGAGGCTCTTATGGGATCAACTGTATTAATTGAACTTGAAGATAAAACTATTGTTGAGGTTGATACGCCACCATTTGCAGGAGATGGATGGAGGCTTAGGTTAGAAAATATTGCCAGAGGAGGAAAAGACCATTATCTTCAGTTAAAAGTTCAAACCTCTGATGGATTGAGAATTGATGGATTAAGAGTCCTTTACAAGCTTGAATTATTCCCACCAGATGCACTTTTGGGTTGTGCTGTTGATGTACCAACTCTTGAAGGTTATGTTACACTTCAAGTACCACCAAAATCTTCAACAGGAAGGTTACTTAGACTAAAAGGCAGAGGGCTAGTTCATGGTAATGATATTGGTGATCAATATGTAGAGATAGTTGTTGTTATCCCTGCTAATATGAATGATGAAGAAATTGCCTTATATACAAGATTGCAGGAATTATCTCTATCTGAAGCCTGAGTTTATTAAGAACTGAATTATGAAAATATTTGTTCTACTTTATAACCCAAATACTGATGATGAAGGTATTCATTCTATAGAGCTTAAAGGTAAAACAATAGTATTAATGTTTGAGGAAAAAGACGATGCAGAAAGGTATGTTGGTCTTTTAGAAGCGCAAGATTTTCCTGCCCCTTCTGTAGAAATGGTTAATCTTGATGAAATTGAAGATTTTTGTAATAGATGTGATTATGAGACTAGGATAGTTACTAAAGATTTTATTCCTAAAACCCTTGAAGACAGATTACTTTTAACACCTCCTCAAAAAAACTTAGAAGTAGATAAATGGGAAGATAAAAAAAATAAAGATGATAATTTAGATGACATAAGAGAAAACTTGGAGAAACTCCTCTAAAATTAAATTCATGTAATATACTTCAATAAAAGGATTTTTAAATGTCTAAAGTTATTTTTGAGACTGACTCAGGTAATATTGAGTTTAATTTGTTTTCTGAAGACGCACCTAATACAGTTGATAATTTTACAAAACTTGTAAATGACGGGTTTTATAATGGGTTGTCTTTTCATAGAGTTATTCCTGGATTTATGGCACAAGGTGGTTGCCCAAATACTAGAGATGGTGCCTCTGGAATGCCTGGTACGGGAGGTCCTGGTTACAAGATAAAATGCGAAATTAACTCTAATAAACACGTTACTGGTTCATTATCTATGGCACATGCCGGCAAAAATACTGGAGGCAGCCAATTTTTTATAGTTTATGAACCTCAGCCACATTTAGACGGTGTACATACTGTATTTGGTAAAACAAATAATATGGATGTTGTGTTAAAACTAAAAAATGGTTCAAAAATTATAAAAGCATACTCATTATAATTTTAATTTTTCCTAAAAATAATAGTAAAAGGTACTTTATCTAGATTAAACTTTCTTGTTGAAGCATATAGTCTCTC
>CACNSV010000044.1 GCA_902623195.1 uncultured Prochlorococcus sp.
AAAAAATATAAAAGAAATCAACTTATCATCCACTCAGATCCAGATATCTTTGATGAATGGGGTTTTATAAGTGAAGAACTGCCATTTAAACAACTTAGTTTAATGCCAGAAGATGAAAGCACACTTAACTTTTGATCCTGCTGACACATATTAAATAAATAATTTCTCACATGGCTACTCCAACTAAAGTGCCTGTTTACGGCCTCTATCCCATTTCTGCTCCAACACATCCATTGACTTTTACTCGATATTGCTTTTTCAAGAACAAGTTTAAATTTATTTAAATCAGTTACATCAGCTAATAAGCCATTATCACATTTTAAATTAATTTCTTGAGGACCTCCATCATTTGTTGCAACCATTGGCAAGCCACAAGACGCTGCCTCTAACAAAGTCAATCCAAAAGGTTCAGTTAATGCAGGGTTAACAAATATACCTCTTCTACTTGCTGCCCATCTGTAAATTGAGGGTATTTGATCTGGTGAATGCTTTTTTGGATAAGCTACCTTTCCATATAAATTATATTTGTCAATGATTTCAAAAATCTTTTGAAAAACATCTTTTTGTTGAGAGTCCATTTTAGATAAATTATCTCTACAACCCAAAACAAGAATTAAATTATTATTCTTTTTTAATTTATCTGAACGTCCAAAAGCTTCAACGAGAGAAGGAACATTTTTTCGCCTTACTGCTCTAGAGATAGCTAAAAGGGGCGGCTTCAAAGAATTTGTCAAAAAAGGATTCATCATATTATCAATATCACTAGTTTCTGTCGTTGAATGAATATGATGAAATTTTTTATAATCAACACCTGGAAAAATTACTCTTGCTTTTAAAGATTCAAAAGATTTATAAGAGGAATATTGAAAAACAGACTCTTGTTTTGTACTAGTTACTATCATAGAGGCCTCTTTTAAGGCTTCTTCTTCAGCCGATATTCTTTTAGATATACAATATGATTTTTCAATTTGACTTTGCGTTAAACCTGTATCTAAAAGTCTTCTCTTCTTTTCTCTCCCTAACGAATGAGCAGTAAAAACTAATGGTACTTTTAGATTTCTACTCAAACGAACGCCTACATAACCAGCATCAGCATAATGTGCATGAATCCAGTCAGGCTTATTCTCAGGCTTTGCGTAAAACTTTGATAATTTATTAATTAGTTCTTCTAAAAAAGGCCATAATAATTCTTTTCTCAAATATTTTTGAGGCCCAAATTCAAATCTTAAAATTCTAGCGCCCAATTCTATATACTCTCTCTCCTCCGAATATTGATCATCTATTCTTTTATCTTTTATAAGTCTTGTTACTAAATCTACCTGCTCCACTTCAGATGTATTAGCTAAACTTTTAACTAATTCAAGAACATATTGAGTTTGTCCTCCAGTATCTGGATCACGACCTAGTTCTAAATCTCTAGAACGTATCAAACCATGCAGATGAAGATGTAAAATTTTTAAACCCATTTACATAACTCAATGCCTGGTATTAATTAATAAGCTATTTATTTGGTTCAAATCTTAAGAAAGAGTTATGTTTTTAAATGATAATTCAAAAAATATACTTAAGTTATCAGTCATAGAAAGAGTTCTTGTAATTTTAAAAATTAAAAAAAATTAGTGAAATTACAACTAATACAAAGAAATACAACAAATAATATTTGTTTTAAGGCAATACCTCTTTTAAATATTTAGCTGTATAACTTGTTGGATGCTTGGACACTTCTTCGGGGGTTCCCTGGGCTATTATTGCACCTCCTTTATCTCCGCCGTCTGGTCCTAAATCAATTATCCAATCAGAACAACGTATGACATCTAAATTATGCTCAATAACTATAACTGAATTACCTTTATCTACAAGTCTTTGTATAACATCCATTAATTTATGAACATCATAAAAACTTAATCCTGTAGTTGGTTCATCGATTAAATAAAGTGTTTTTCCAGTTGCTCGTTTAGATAATTCGGTAGCCAATTTAACTCTCTGAGCTTCACCCCCAGACAAGGTCGGTGCTGGTTGGCCTAACTTTACATAACCAAGGCCTACGTCAACCAATGTTGACAATCTTTCAGAAGCTTGAGGAATCGCTGAAAAAGTTTCAGAAGCTTGCTCAACGGTCATTTCAAGCACGTCTGAAATAGTAAAGCCTTTATATTTAACTTGAAGAGTCTCTCTATTAAACCGTGCACCCTTACAAACATCGCACTGAACATAAACATCTGGTAAAAAATTCATTTCGATGATATTTACACCTTGTCCACGACAAGCCTCACACCTGCCACCCTTAACATTAAAACTGAATTGACCTGCTTGATAACCTCTAGCCTTTGCTTCAACAGAGGCAGCAAATACTTGTCGAATAGGATCAAATGCACCCGTGTAAGTTGCAGGATTCGATCGAGGTGTTCTACCAATTGGAGACTGATCTATAACAATTACTTTATCTATTGCTTTTATTCCTTTAAGTTCCTTGAGACCTTTTGGAAAAGGCACTTTCAATCCAAGTGAATGACTTAAAGCAGGATGTAATAATTCATTAATTAAAGTACTTTTACCACTCCCGCTAACTCCAGTTACAGAAATAAGTCTGCCTAAAGGAAATTCAACTGAAATATTTTTAAGATTATTCTTATTACAATTATTAAGAATTAAACTCTTTTTGACAGAGGAACGTCTCTCTTTTGGTGTTGGAATAGTTTTTCTTCCACTTAAATAAGCTCCTGTTAGTGATTTTTTAGCTTTCACAACATCATCAAAAGTACCTTTTGCAACTATCTCACCTCCATAAACACCTGCACCTGGACCAATATCTACGATGTAGTCAGCAGCTCTCATTGTATCTTCATCATGTTCGACAACTACTAATGTATTTCCTAAGTCCCTAAGCTTTTTTAAAGTTTCTAATAACCTATCATTGTCTCTTTGATGAAGACCTATGCTTGGTTCATCAAGAACATATAAAACACCCGTCAATCCCGCACCTATTTGAGTTGCCAATCTTATTCTCTGAGCTTCACCCCCAGACAGAGTCATAGCTGGTCGATCAAGCGTTAAATAATCTAAGCCAACATCTATCAAAAACTTTAATCTTAATCTTATTTCCTTGAGAACTAACTCTCCTATCTGTTTTTGTCTCTCTGAAAGGATAATTTCTTTATCATCACTCAGGCCCATAATTTTTTCAACATGTTTTAATGTATCAAAAACACTTATAGAAGTTAGATCAGTAATAGCGTACGGTCCAACTTTCACTGCTAATGCTTCAGGTCTTAATCTTTTTCCAGCACAAGTTTTACATGGTACCAATTCTAAATATTTTTCTAACTTTTGTTTAAGTGATTCACCATTAGTTTCTTTTAACTGACGTTCTAAAATATTTAAAATCCCTTCAAACGGTCTTTCAAAGCCTGAAGAAGTATTAAATCTACTATCAGCTTGAATAAGTATTGGTTTATCAGAACCAATCAGTAAGACTTTTTGTTGAAGTTCAGTAAGTTTATTCCAAGGGGTTTTTAATTCAAATCCATAAGCTTGACCAACAGAATATAGTAATGAGAAATAGTAAGTATTATCTTTCTCACTCCAAGGGGCAACTGCAGCATAAACAGGTAAAGAAGGTTCTGGAACAACTCTCTCAAAAGTGAATTTTTTCAAAAATCCGATACCATGACAATCTTGACAAGCTCCATAAGGACTATTAAAAGAAAATAACCTTGGAGATAATTCTTCAACTATTGATCCATGAACAGGACATGCAAAATTTTCTGAATATAGCCTTTCTCTTGTTAAATCAGGTGGTAATTGTTCTCCTTTTTTTGGAACAACCTCGACAATAGATAAACCATCTCCACGTTTTAGGGAAGTTCTTAACGAGTCATTCAGCCTTTCTTGAATACCTTCTCGTGCAATAAGTCTATCAACAACAACTTCAATATTATGTATATGATTTTTATCTAATTCAATACTATCTGATAATTCTCTAACTTCTCCATTAATTCTTACTCTCGCAAAACCTTCAGAAGCCAAACCTGCTATTAATTTTGAGTGAGTTCCTTTTTTTCCACGAACAACCGGTGATAGTATCTGATAACGGGTTCCTTCTGGTAAAAGAAGAATTTGATCAACCATTTCATCAATTGTCTGTGGGCTAATTTTTCTATTGCAATGATGGCAATGAGGCTCACCTGCTCTACCAAATAAAAGTCTTAGATAATCCTGTATTTCAGTGACAGTTCCAACAGTGGATCGGGGGTTATGACTTGTAGACTTTTGATCAATAGATATAGCAGGAGAAAGACCTTCGATATTATCAACATCAGGTTTATCTACTTGTCCCAAAAACTGCCTTGCATAAGCTGAAAGACTTTCTACATATCTCCTTTGACCTTCAGCAAATATAGTATCGAAAGCTAATGAACTTTTACCACTACCACTCACTCCCGTAAATACAATAAATTTATTCCTAGGTAAAGAAAGATCTAAATTTTTTAGATTATGTTGTCTTGCTCCTCTAATAGTTATTAAGTTTTCACCTGATAAATTATTATTTTTACGCACCATTTAAAATCTATATTTATAATTATTAAGCTTTTATTATAGTCAAAATTATTATATTAAGCGGCTGATTTATTTATTAATGTTAATGCGTAATTACTTGCTTCCTTAAAACCTCCGCCTATTAACTCGGCCAACTCATTCTGTTTTTCTTTTACAGTTATAAGATTTTTCAAAGTGGTTGAAGTTAAACCATTACTGATAGTTTTTTGAACTTTGTAATGAATATCGGCAGAAGAAGCCAAAAGTGGATGATGAGTAATACAAAGAATTTGTTTATTAAGAGCAATTTTTTTTATTAAATTAATTGTTGATAAAAGAGATTTACCGCTAAGTCCATTATCAATTTCATCAAAGAATATAGTATTTGTAAATTTTGATAAATTAAATTTTAAAGCTAATAAAAATCTAGACATTTCACCTCCAGAAATAACACTTGAAATTGAAGCTAGTTTTTGATCAGGATTTGCAGAGAATAAAAATTTTATAGAATCTGAACCATATTGAGTAGGCTCAATTTTATTAAATTTAATGGTAAAAATAGCATTACTTAATCCTAATTCTTTTAAAGTTACAGAAACTAATTTTTCTAATTTAGTTGCAGCTATCTGCCTTTCGAGAGATTGCATGTTTAATAATTTTTGAAACTTATCATCTAAATAATTGAGCTCAGTTTTTAATGCTTCAATTTCTTGATTACTGCTATCAAGGGAAGGTAATTTTCTTAATTCATCTCTTTTTTTCAAAAGAGATGATAATTGAAGAGAAAAAGTTTTTTCCAAATTTTGTAATTTAAATAATCTAGCCTGAACTTCTTCTAAGTTATCTTCTTCATTATCAAGTGATTCAAGATAGTTTGTTATTGACAATACTACTTCATCA
>CACNSV010000045.1 GCA_902623195.1 uncultured Prochlorococcus sp.
AGAAAATATTCATTAAACTATATGCTATTAAAATTAAAAAAATAATTTTATTTTAAACAGATAGAAATTTTGAAATAACCTCTTTGCTTAACTCATTAGAATCGCCACTTGCCACAATACCTCCTCTTTGCATTGCATAATACCTATCCGCTTGGCGTACAAAATGTAAATGTTGTTCTACAAGTAAAACACCTATCCCTTTTTCTAAAATAATTTTAGTTACCGCATTTTCAATATCCAAAATAATATTAGGTTGAATTCCTTCTGTTGGTTCATCCAATAGAAGTAATTTTGGTTCCCCAAGTAAAGCTCTTGCTATAGATAATTGTTGCTGTTGCCCACCACTAAGGTCACCACCTTTCCTTGTTAAAAATTCTCTTAATATAGGAAATAATTCATATATAAAATTATCTATTTTTTTATTCTTTGATAATCCACCTGGAAGGGATTCCATTCCAATCATTAAATTTTCTTCAACTGTTAAGTAAGGTATTATTTCTCTCCCTTGGGGTACATAAGCTATTCCTTTTCTAGCTCTTTGATGTGGCTTTTGTCGGTTAATATTTTCTCCTAAAAAATTTATTTCTCCTGATTTTGTTTTGAGGAGACCTATTAATGATTTAAGTAAAGTAGTCTTGCCAACCCCGTTTCTACCAATAACACAAACCATTTCTCCAGCCTTAACACTAAGATCGATATCTCTTAATATATGACTCTCTCCATAAAATGTATTTAATGAATTAATCTCAATTAATTTACACATAATTAATCTGGCCTCCCTAAGTAAACGTCAATAACCTTTTGATTATTTTGAATAGTATTCATATCCCCTTCACATAAAACAGATCCTTGATTTAAAACGGATACACGACTATCCAGTCTTCTTATGAATTCCATATCATGATCAATTATCAAAATAGTATTATTACCAGCAAGTGATTTTAATAAATCCGCAGTTAAATCAGTCTCTTCATCAGTTAATCCTGCAACTGGTTCATCAACAAGCATTAAATCTGGTTTTTGGCCTAACAACATTGCTATCTCAAGCCATTGTTTTTGTCCATGAGATAAAGCACCTGCTTTTATATCATTTTTTTTCGTTAAATTTACTACTTTCATAAGATGATATATCTCCTCTAATTGATCCATAATGATATTTTTCTTAAGAAGATTTAAAGGGTTTTTGGGATAACTTACAGATAATTCAAGATTTTCTAGAACAGATAAATTCTCAAACACTCTTGGACTTTGGAATTTTCTTCCAACTCCTAATCTGGCGATCTTATGTTCCTTTCTTCCTATTAAAGAAATTCCTTTGAAAATAACTTGACCTTGAGTAGGTTTAACCTTTCCTGTAATAACATCTAGAAATGTTGTTTTTCCGGCTCCATTAGGACCAATTATGGCTCGTAGCTCTCCTTTTTTGATTCTTAGATTTAAATTATTAAGTGCTAAGAAACCCTCAAAATTTACCGTAATATCAATAAGGGATAGAAGATATTCTGTATGATTTTTCATGATTTATCCCTCACTACTCTTATTAAGCTCTAAACTAGGGTAAGTTTTAATTTTTCTTATAAATCCAAACTTCTGCAAAAGATTTCTGGGACCTTCACTATATAGCCAACCTAAGATACCTTCAGGCAAAGTTGTTACTACAAGTATGAATAAACTTCCCTGAATAAACATCCAACTCGCAGGCAGTGCTTCGCTAACTAAGCTTTTTGCGTAGTTTATAAATACAGCGCCAAGAATTGCTCCTAATAATGTTCCCCTTCCACCCACTGCTACCCAAATAACCATTTCTATGGAAAAGGGTACTGTCATAAATTGTGGTGATACTATCCCAGATTGAACAGTATATAAAGCTCCTGAAATGCCTGCCAAAGCCCCTGAAATAGAGAAAATAATGGTCTTGAAAATAACTGGATTGTAACCTGTAAATCTTACTCTTGGTTCGTCATCTCTTATTCCAATAAGAATATTTCCAAAACGCCCCTTTATTAACCATTTTGAGAAAAACCATGCTGTTATTACTAAAAAGGCAGTTATCCAAAAAATATATCTTTGAATTAATTCTGATCCAACCAATTGCCCAAATAATTGAGTTACATCAGTTTTTAGGCCATTGGTGCCATTAATCAATTTTTGTTGACCATTGAAGAAATTAAAAAATACTAAAAGGGAAGCTTGAGTGAGAATTGAAAAATAAACACCTTTTATTCTATTTCTGAATACCAGAAAACCTAATATCCCAGCTACTACAGCAGGTATTAACCAAATAGCAAATAAAGTAAAAAGAGGAGATTTAAATGGCGCCCAAAATATAGGTAAATCTTTAACACCATAAAGTGCAAAAAATTCAGGAATATTATTTGGAAATTCTGATGAACTATTTAGTTGCAAATACATAGCTACGCAATAACCACCTAATGTAAAAAATATTCCTTGTCCAAGACTTAATAATCCCGTGAATCCCCATATAAGATCAACCCCTAAAGCGACTATTGCCAAAGAAAGATATCTACCTAGTAAATTCAATCTAAAAACGGGAAGTAATGCAGGAGCCGCTACTATAAATGCTATTAATAAAACCCAAAAAATAAACTTTACTTTCCCATTAAATTTGATAATATTTTTATTCATCAGCTTTCAACCATCCTTCCTTTTTGAGGGAATAAACCTGAAGGCTTAAATTGCAAAAAAACAACTATAAGCGCAAAAATCATTACTCTTGCCATACTTGTTGTAGCAAAAAAATTAATTATGTTTGAAAGAGGTAATGGCATATTTGGCCAAATATTTAATATTCGTCCAGCTCCAATTAAGTCAGTCATAATACCAATTCCAAAAGAAGCAAATATAGTTCCAAGTAAATTACCAACCCCGCCTAGAACTACTACCATGAAGCATCCAACAATATAGTTGCCACCAACATTTGGGCCAACTGATCCAAGCAGAGATACTGCAACTCCTGCAACACCTGCTAATCCAGAACCAATCCCAAATGTAATGACATCAACTTTTTCTGTTGAAATTCCTAGACAATCGCTCATTTGTCTATTTTGTGTAACTGCCCTAATTCTTATACCCCATGCACTCTGATTTAAAAAACAAATTATTGCTATCACAGATATTAACGTGATAATAATAATCATTAATCTTGTTTTAGGAAATGTGTTTCCAAGTATCTCTATTTGACCTCTCATCCATGCAGGTGCAGTTACATCTACATTCCTTGCACTAGCTCTCCCTAACTTACTAATTAAAGAGGATATTAATTCTGCAGATAATATTCCAACTAATACAGCAAATGACCAAGAAGCCAGTTTATAGTATTTAAATTTTATTGATTCTTTGATTTTTTTGGAAAAAAATAATGGTAACAACAATCCAATAAGAAGAGAAACGATTAAGCCTGTCCCATATGAAAGAGGAATCGATCTTACAAATTGTTGTAAAATTAAACTTACACCCCAAGTTGCTAATAAAGTTTCTAAAGGACTTCCATAAAGTTTTCTTATAATCGTTTTCTCTAGTATTATTCCAACTACACCGCTGACAATAAATGCTAAAAAGATTGAGATAATTACATACCAGTTATAAAAGGGTTTCAATGTTGGGAGTTTAAAAATTAATTGTGTGACATAAGTTGTATAAGCACCAAGCATCATAAGCTCTCCATGTGCAAGATTAATAACTCCCATTAATCCAAAAACAATTGCCAAACCCAGAGCAGCAATAAGTAACACAGAACCAATTGCTACGCCGTTAAAAAGACTATCTAAAAGTAACTCCAATTTAAAAAAAAATTATTTTGAAAAAAAGAAGAGGATTAAAATCCTCTTCTTGCGATGAGTGAAGGATTTAATAAACTAGAGTTTATATTTTTCACCTTTTGAAGGGTCTGTCCAATCGCATGCAAATCCTTTAGAGCTTGGATGCTTTTGATTCCACGCCTGAGGTAAAACTACATCAGTTTCTTCAAGAATGGTAAAGCCTCCTTTAGAGTTAATCTCACCAATTCTTACTGTTTGAGATAAGTGATGGTTTGGCATTACTTCTACTGGACCTTGTGGAGCATCAAACTTCTGTCCAATTAATGCATCTCTCACAGCGTTATCATCAAATGTACCAGCGTCTTCAACTGCTTGTTTCCATAAATAAACCATGTTATAAGCTGATTCTTGGGGGTCAGCCACAACTCGATCTGAGCCCCATCTCTTTTTGAAGTTTGCAGCAAACTTCTTAGAAGCTGGAGTATCGATGGACATCATATAATTCCATGCACCGTAATGACCTTCCAGGAATTCAGGCCCAATAGTACTTATTTCCTCCTCAGCTATTGAATAATTCATGACATAATAACCTTTTGAAGGGGTTATGCCAGCATCTTGGATTTGTTTAAAAAAGGCTACGTTTTGGTCTCCATTTAACGTATTAATAATAATTCCTCCTGAGGGAAGAGCTTTTTTGATTTTTGAGATAATTGGTGCAACTTCTGTGTTCCCCAATGGAAGATAATCCTCTCCAACGACCTTTCCGCCAAGTTGTTTGACTTGTGCTTTAGTAATAGTATTGGATGTTCTTGGAAAAACATAATCTGAACCTACGAGGAAGAAATCACCTCCTGCAGCAGGTGAACGTTTATACATAAATTCTGTAGCTGGTTCAGATTGTTGATTAGGAGTTGCCCCAGTATAGAAAATGTTATTTGAGCATTCCTGTGCTTCGTATTGAATTGGGTAATAGAGGAACGCATCTTTGGATTCGTAAACAGGTAACATTGCTTTTCTACTTGCAGATGTCCAGCCACCAAAGACAACAGGAACTTCATCTTGATCTATAAGTTTTTTGGATTTTTCTGCAAATGTTGGCCAATCGGATGCCCCATCTTCAATGACGTATTCAACCTTGTAACTTTTACCGCCAATAGTAATTCCGCCTGAGGCATTAATTTCTTCTATTGCCATTATTTCAGTGTCAACAAGAGTTGATTCTGAAATTGCCATCGTTCCAGATAAAGAATGTAAAATGCCAACTGTTACTGAATCATCAAAACTTCCAGAGGTTTTTGAACCTCCTCCGCAAGAAGTTAAAGTTGTAGCTATTGATGCTGTGGCTAAACCAGCTAAAATGCGCCTTGAAATTCTCATGAATTTTGTTTATTAATAATTACCCTGAAAGGGATAATGTTGAAGATATTGATCAACGAATCTTTA
>CACNSV010000046.1 GCA_902623195.1 uncultured Prochlorococcus sp.
AAAAAAAAGATTTTCTTTTGTTGAAGGAGGTCATCAATTAGAAAAGCTTGAATTTGCACTTGCCGTAGCTCAAACAAAAGGTGAATGTGAGAAATCTGAAATTTTGAAAAAAAAGATTGTTGAGCTTGGCGGTAATGTTGAAGAACCTGGAACGTAAATTAACTCTCTAAATGTTTTTTTGCTTCAATTAATGCTTGACCAATATCATTCTGATTAATAATATTTTTTTCATAAAGAGTTAGTCCAATAGCTGTAATAACAGAAATAATGTCTAGATCATTAATATAACCTAAATGACCAACTCTAAAGATCTTTCCTTTTAAGTGATCTTGGCCTCCTGCTAGTTGTATTCCATATTTAAGCTGTATGGTTTTCCTAAAAGATTCAGCATCAAAATTTTGAGCCTCTATAGCTGTTATTGATGGACTGAGTGATTTTTCGTGTGCAAATAATTTTAGATTTAATTTTTTTGCTGCTTCTGAAATCGCTAATTTATGTCTCTCATGCTTTTGAAAAATATTTTCTAATCCTTCTTCTTTCATCATTTTTAATGCTTCATCCAAAGCAAACATTAAATTAACTGATGGAGTAAAAGGATTACTATTATTTAATAAGCTTTTTTTATAGGATTTTAAATCTAAATAAAATTTGGGTAAGTTTGCTGATTCATTTGCTTTCCAAGCTTTTTCGCTCATAGAAATAAAGCTTAATCCGGGAGGAATCATATATCCTTTTTGAGACCCTGAAGCTACAATATCTAATTCCCATTTATCAGTAGGAACATTGTATGCGCCTATGCTTGTTACACAATCAATTATTGATAAAGCTTTTTTATGGTCTCTAATATATTGACTAATAGTTTTTAAGTCATTAATTACTCCTGTTGAGGTCTCTGAGTGAGTTAAAATAACCGCTTTGATATCTTTATTTAAATCATTTTCTAAAATGTCTTTAAATTTTTCAGGGTCTAATGCTTTGCCCCACTCAGCATTAATTTGAATAACTTCTAAACCATATTCTTCAGCTACTTTGACCCATCTTTGGCCAAATTTCCCATTTTCTCCACATATAACTTTATCCCCTTTGCTCAGAGTATTTATTATTCCAGCTTCCATAGCGGCTGTACCACTGCCAGTAATCGTTAAAACTTCATTTCTAGTTTGATGAAGCCACTTTAAGTTTTCAGTTGTAGATTTAACAATGCTTTGAAAATCCTTGCTTCGATGTCCAATAGGATGCCTCCCTAATGCTTCTAAAACTCTTTCAGGAACTGGTGTTGGTCCGGGAATCATGAGTGATAATTTTTTTTGTATGGCCACTTTTAAATAATTAGGTCATT
Organism: uncultured Prochlorococcus sp.; assembly: GCA_902623195.1. GTDB lineage: Bacteria > Cyanobacteriota > Cyanobacteriia > PCC-6307 > Cyanobiaceae > Prochlorococcus_A. Next base: position 1,340 of record CACNSV010000046.1, read on the forward strand.
CTAAGAGTAGTTCTCATTGTGTATTTTTCAATTACTTGATTTGAAAAAAGGATTTTCTTTACCTTTATGGGTTGCGGCTTCAGCTAAGGCAGCAGTCAAAAAGTTGCTTGATTTGCCCTTTGGAGATTATGAATTTATAAAAATCCCAAATGACTATGATCTTAAAAAAATTAAAGTACATTCTGCTGCTTTAATAAAAGAAAAGAATGCAGCACTTGCTATTACTTTTGCAAATTCAGGCTTAGATCTTGATCTCACAAATAATTTAGAAATATGGGTAGTCGCCTCGTTTTTTGAAATTAAAAATTTAGAGGATAGCTCAAAAGCAAAAATAGATCTTGTTCCAGGCTCTGGTGTTGGAATTGATTCCAATACAGAAAAGATATGTATTTCAGATTTTGCAAAAAAAATTATTGAATTAAATTTGTTAGAACTTATCCCTGAAGGTTTAAAATTAAGCTTAGAAATTATTTTCCCTAAAGGTAAATTTTTAGCTGAAAGAACAAGTAATAAAGCTTTTGGGATAGTTGAAGGCTTATCAATTATTGGAACTACTGCTGAGACACATATAAGTGCATCTCCAGAACAATTAAAATTTGCAAAGAATCAATTAAATCAAGCTGTTTCTATGTCTGACACTGATACAATTACATTTGTAATTGGAGAGAATGGCTTAGATCTTGCCAAGGAAAATAATATACCCTTTCCTATAATAAAAGTAGGAAACTGGATTGGCCCTTTATTGGTTCAAGCGGCTGAAAAAAAGGTTAAGAAAATTTTATTATTCGGTTATTATGGAAAGCTAATAAAATTAGCTGGAGGCATTTTTCATACTCATAATCATTTAGCAGATGCACGTATAGAAATTCTTGTTTATTTAGCAATAAAAGAAAAATTACCCTTGGAAATAATTCAATCTTTTATTAAAAGCCAAACAATTGATGATGCTATTAAAGTTGTTGAAGGATTTAATCTTGAGGTTGCTAAAAAGTTAATATTTGCAATATCCAACCATGTAGAAATTCGATCTATGGAATATATTCAGAAATATATCTCCAGTGATATAAAAGTGGGGGCTGTTTTATTTGATCGGGCAAGAAAGATAAGGTCAATAAGTCAGAATTCACAAAAAATGTTTTCAACAATTTTTACTTTTAAATCTTAAGTGAATTATAATTTACACAAGTCAAATAAATTTCATATGTGGTTGAAAATTTAGATATGGAAAAGAGATATCCATCTGTATTAATAATGGATTTTGGGTCGCAATATTCAGAATTAATTGCGAGACGAATTAGAGAAACTAATGTTTTTTCATTAGTTATTAGTCACCTTAGTTCATGCGCGGAAATAAAGGAGTTAAATCCTAAGGGTATTATTTTAAGTGGTGGACCAAGTTCAGTTTATGAAAATCATGCTCCTTTATGTGATCAAGAAATTTTTAATTTAGGTATTCCAATCTTAGGTATTTGTTATGGGATGCAATTAATGGTAAGACAACTAGGAGGAGATGTTACTCCTGCTAAAAATAAAGCAGAATATGGTAGAGCACCTTTATTTATTGATAATAAGAATTTACTTTTAAATAATGTAAAAAACAAATCAATAATGTGGATGAGTCATGGTGACTCAATAAATCAATTGCCAAACAATTTTTGTCAAATAGCTCACACTGATAATACGCCACATGCTGCAATAGCTAATGAAAAGAAAAACTTATTCGGGGTCCAATTTCATCCTGAAGTAGTTCATTCTGAATATGGTTTTACGGTTATTAAAAATTTTGTATATGAGATATGTCATTGTCAAGCGAATTGGAATGCACAAACCTTTATTGAGGAATCCATCCCAAGAATTAGAAAACAAGTTGGTAATAAAAAAGTTTTATTAGCTCTTTCAGGAGGAGTTGATTCATCAACATTAGCATTTTTATTACATCGAGCAATTGGAGATCAATTAGTTTGTATGTTTATTGATCAAGGTTTTATGAGAAAAGGTGAACCAGAATTCTTGATGAGTTTTTTTGATGAGAAATTTCACATAAGAGTTGAGTATATTAACTCTAGGGAGCGTTTTATTAATAAACTCAATGGAGTTACTGATCCTGAACAAAAAAGAAAAATTATAGGTACAGAATTTATTAGAGTTTTTGAGGAAGAAAGTAAAAGATTAGGGCCATTTGATTATTTAGCTCAAGGTACACTTTATCCGGATGTTATTGAAAGTGCTGGAACAAACGTTGATCCAAAAACTGGCGAGAGAATAGCTGTGAAAATTAAAAGTCATCATAATGTTGGCGGTTTACCAAAAGATTTACAATTTAAATTAGTAGAACCGTTACGAAAACTATTTAAAGATGAGGTCCGAAAAGTAGGAAAAAATTTAGGTTTACCGGATGAAATCGTCAAAAGACATCCTTTCCCTGGACCAGGCTTGGCTATAAGAATATTGGGTGAAGTCTCTAATGAGAAACTTAATTGTTTGCGGGATGCTGATTGGATAGTTAGAGATGAAATAAAAGAAGCAGGACTTTATGATGAAATTTGGCAAGCTTTCGCAGTTCTTTTACCAGTTAAAACTGTTGGTGTGATGGGAGATAAAAGAACATATGCATGGCCGATTGTCTTAAGATGCGTTTCCAGCGAAGATGGAATGACAGCGGATTGGTCGAAAATTCCGAATGAAATATTAGAGAAAATCTCTAATAGGATTGTAAATGAGGTAGAACAAGTTAATAGAGTTGTATTTGACATAACCAGCAAACCTCCAGGAACGATTGAGTGGGAATAGTCCATAGGGTAAAAGTGTAGGTATAGACACAAAAAACAGGTTTCACGTGGGTTTCACGTGGGTTTCACGTAGGATATTTGCAACGTAATTGCAATGGTTTTAATGGCGGTATTTCACGTGGGTTTCACGTGATGCTAAAAGTACGTCTCTACAGAGAAATCAAAGATTATTATTTTTCTCTACAATTTAACTTTTTTGATTGTAATTTAAGTGATCCTAAATGAAACATTTAATAACTACCAAAAGACTAATGAATATCACAAAATATTTTATAATAACCTTTATTTTTTAATATATAAATAGATGGATACTGCTTCTATATGGCTATATGGTAAAGAAAAAGTTTTTCATAAAAATGAATTTGAAAAAATAATAAATGCTAATGAATTTAGCTTAGATAAAGATTTTAAATACCAATTGATATGTGGAACCTGTTCAAGTCCTGCTACTTTTGTTCGACACAAAGATGGTAGAAAATATTTTAGACATCCTAAAAGATCTTCCAATGCGCTAAAAGAAAGAGATAAAAATTGCGAGAAAAGATCTCAAAATACATCAAGAAAAAGTATTAAAACGCATAATCAAATTCTTGAACAAACTACCTTGAGAGATTACGCAGATAATTTTAAAAGAATTTATGCGAGTATTAATAAATGGAGTGAAGACGAACTCCAATCGACTATTGATGATGCAAAACACATATCAGTATTAAAGTTGTTTAAATATCTTGATAGTTTAAATCGTTTACAATTATCAAAACTCAAAGAAAAATTTCCAGGTAAATTTGATGAAGGATATAAATTAAATCAATTATCATTCAAAGATAAATATCATTTTTATTATCAAGAACATAAAGGTATTAATGAATCATCTCAAGATGGCCACAGAGTAGATTTCCCTACAAAATTAGCTATTTTAGATCTTATCAAACCTCAAAATTGCATAATCAGCAAATTAGCAGAAATTAAATATCTCTATGATATTAATTCACCAAGACTTAACTGGAGAAACGATGAGTATAAAAAAATTTATTTAATTGAACATAATCAACAATTAGAAGAACTCCCAATT
>CACNSV010000047.1 GCA_902623195.1 uncultured Prochlorococcus sp.
AGATTATCATAATCATGTAAATGAGAGAGCAAATAACAAAATCCCTCCTTTACCTTTAAATGCTGAGCAAACAAATATTGTCATTGAGCTTTTAGAAAAAGTTGACAAATCGCAAAGTGATTATTTAATTAATCTACTCACAAATAGAGTTCCTCCTGGTGTTGATGAAGCAGCATATGTAAAAGCAAGCTGGTTAACAGCGATAGCTAATAGAGAAAAATTTTGTGATTATGTTAATCCTGTGAAAGCAATAAATTTATTAGGGACAATGATTGGCGGATATAATGTAAATTCCTTAGTTGAGATTTTAAAAAAAGAGGATAAAGTCACTTCTCAAGAAGCGGCTAGTGTCTTAAAGAAAATTATACTTGTATACGATGCCGCAAATGATATTTTTGAATTATCTAAAAATAATCAATATGCGAGACAAGTAATAGATAGTTGGGCGCAAGCTGAATGGTTTACTAACAAGAAATCTCTACCTAAAGAAATTAAATGCTTAGTTTTTAAAGTAAAAGGAGAAACAAATACAGATGATCTTTCACCAGCGGTGCATGCGACTTCTAGACCTGATATCCCACTACATGCTTTGTCAATGTTGGAATTCAAAGAAGGAACTGGTTTAAATATTCTTGAGGATTTAAAGTCACAAAATATTCAAATTGCATATGTAGGGGATGTAGTAGGAACTGGTAGTTCTCGCAAATCTGCAATTAATTCACTCATTTGGCATATTGGTGAAGATATACCTTTTGTTCCTAATAAAAGAACAGGTGGAATTGTTATTGGTAGCAAAATTGCACCTATTTTTTTTAATACTGCGCAAGATTCAGGTGCTCTGCCAATAGAAGCTGATGTGTCTAATTTAGATACTGGAGATTTAATAAAAATTGAGCCTTATACGGGTTTAATAAAAAAAATTGATCCCCTTACAAAAACTGAAGAAAAAATAAGCCAATTTGATTTAAAACCATCAACTATCACTGATGAGATACAAGCAGGTGGAAGAATTAATCTAATGATAGGAAGATCTTTGACAGATAAAATAAGAAGCAAACTTAAATTAAAAGCTACTAAAGTTTTTATTCGCCCATCAAATCCAACAAATAATAATACTGGCTTTACTCAAGCACAAAAAATAGTAGGAAAAGCATGTGGTTTAGATGGTGTTTCACCAGGAATGACATGTGAACCAATAATGACCACGGTGGGCAGTCAAGACACGACTGGGCCCATGACCAGAGACGAATTAAAAGAATTAGCCTGTTTAGGATTTACTGCAGATTTAGTAATGCAAAGTTTTTGTCACACTGCAGCGTATCCAAAACCAGTTGATTTAATAACCCATAAAGAATTACCTGATTTTATTTCTCAAAGAGGCGGCGTAGCTCTTAAACCTGGAGATGGAATAATTCATAGTTGGTTAAACAGGATGCTTCTTCCTGATACGGTTGGAACAGGGGGCGATAGTCATACAAGATTTCCGTTAGGTATTTCTTTCCCAGGAGGATCAGGAATTGTTGCTTTTGCCGCTGCAATAGGTTCAATGCCATTAAACATTCCAGAATCAGTATTAGTAAAATTCACAGGGGATTTACTTCCAGGTATTACCTTAAGAGATCTAGTAAATGCAATTCCACTTTTTGCAATAAAAAAAGGACTCCTTACCGTAGAGAAGGCTAATAAAAAAAATATTTTTAACGGAAAAATTATGGAAATTGAAGGGCTACCAAATTTGAAACTAGAGCAAGCATTTGAGCTTACTGACGCAACAGCAGAACGCTCATGTGCTGGAAGTACAATCCTATTATCAAAAGATACAGTAGAAGAATATTTAAAGAGTAATATTTGTCTTTTAGAGAAAATGATTGAAAGTAAGTATGAGGATTCAAAATCTATTTTGAGAAGAATAAATGATATGAAAAATTGGTTGAAGAATCCGAAATTGATTCAACCTGATGCAAATGCAACTTATGAAGAAGTAATAGAGATTGATCTATCAAAAGTTAAAGAACCAATAGTTGCTTGTCCTAATGATCCTGATAATGTAAAGGAAATTTCAGAAGTAGAAAATACAAAAATTGATGAGGTATTTATAGGTTCTTGCATGACAAATATTGGGCACTATAGAGCTGCAGCAAAAATCTTAGAGGGGGCTGGTAAAATCAACTCAAAATTATGGATATGTCCACCCACCAAAATGGATGAAGAAACATTAAAAAAAGAAGGTTATTATAAAATTTTTGAAGATTGTGGTGCAAACTTAGAACTTCCTGGATGCTCATTATGCATGGGAAATCAAGCAAGAGTTAATGACGAAGCTATAGTTTTTTCAACTAGTACAAGAAATTTTGATAATAGACTTGGAAAGAACGCACAAGTCTATTTAGGAAGTGCTGAATTAGCTGCCGTTTGTGCTCTTTTTGGTAAAATTCCAACACTAAATGAATATAAAGATATTACTAAAAATAAAATTGATCCATATTCAAAAGAACTTTATCGTTATCTTCAATTTGATGAGATAAAAAATTTCAGTTTATCAACATGAACCAAAGTAATGGATATAAATTAAGAGCAGAAATTAAACAAAAAAGTAGTGATTCAGTCAAAAGCATAAAAAAATTATTAAGGCAACGTTCCTTAGTAGTGGCTTTTGCGCTTCTATTAACAGGTCTTGGAGCTTCAATTACAAGTATTTCCTTTAAAACTGGAATAGCTTTTATAAATAATTGGAGATTAGAGCTTTTAGAAAGTTATCCAGCATATTTTGTCCTACCTCTTTTTGGATTAATTGGCGGTACTATTTCTGGCCTGTTAATCAAAAATCTTGCCCCTGCTGCTAAAGGCTCTGGGGTGAGCCAGATCATGGGCTTTTTGAGACATAAAAGAGTTCCAATGAACTTAAGAGTTGGATTGGTCAAGCTTATATCTGGAATCATCTCTATTGGAAGTGGCTTTCCACTTGGGCCAGAAGGGCCTTCTGTTCAAATGGGGGGCTCGGTCGCATGGCAAATGGCTAAATGGCTAAAAGCACCTATTGCCTTTAGACGGGTCATTGTAGCAGCAGGAGGAGGAGCTGGTATTGCAGCAGTATTCAGTGCTCCTCTAGGAGGGTTTATTTATGCAATCGAAGAATTATTAAATTCTGCAAGACCAGTAGTTTTATTATTAGTCATAGTTACTACTTTTATTGCTGATTCCTCAGCAATTTTTCTTCAAGGAGGATCTAGTAAACCCGCCTTTTCAATTGACTTATCCTTTTCACCTAATGACTTTTTCTATCTCGTAATCCTTGGATTAATTATTGGAGTATTTGCAGAACTGTATTGTAAATATGTACTAATGATGCAAAATCTTGGGAAAAGGCTATATCAAAATAAATTTGTTTTGAAAATGAGTATATGTGGTTTTATTTTAGGAACTATCTACTCTCTACTAGGAGATGAATTTCATGATTTAGACAAATTAAAAAAAATTATAGCTACACAAAATTTGGACTTCTCTATAAATTCAGTTGAAAATATAATAATATGGGCAACTTTAGTGGTTTTTATATTATTTATTACTTCTGGATTAGCAGCAGCAGTAGGAGCCCCTGGAGGATTATTTTACCCAATGCTTATTCTAGGAGGTGCAACTGGTTTGATCATCGGCAGTTTAATTCCAGAAAATGCACCAAATACATACATATTTGCTGGCATGGGTGCATTTGTGGCTGGATGTTCTAGAACACCAATTACAGCGATGTTTCTCGCATTCGCTTTAACTAAAAATTTAATCATACTTAAACCAGTTCTTATAAGTTGTATTACTAGTTTCTTGATAGCAAGATTATTTAATGAAAAATCTATTTATGAAAGACAAATTGAAATTGAGATAGAGAACTAATTATGAGAGATTAATCAAATACAGCTGTTTTACTATTATAAACAAACACTTGATGATTAAGATGCATACGTACAGCCCTAGCAAGAGAAATTCTCTCGATATCTCTTCCTTTCCTGATTAAATCATCGACTTCATCTCTATGACTTACTCTAACTGTGCACTGATCTATGATTGGTCCCTCATCCAAATCTTTTGTGACATAATGAGAGGTTGCACCAATTAACTTTACTCCTCTTTTCCAGGCACGATGATAGGGCTGTGAACCTTTAAATGCCGGCAAAAACGAATGATGGATATTGATTATTTCAGAGAATTCATTCAAAAAAGATTCACTGAGAATTTGCATATATTTAGCTAAAATCGCAAACTTAATACCAAAAAATTTTAACTTATTTAAGATTTGACGTTCAACATCTGATCTCTGGTTATTAATTGAATCATAATAAATAAATTGAGCATTAAAATCTTCTGCTAACCCTTCAAGATCAGGATGATTAGAAATAATTAATGGGACTTTCATCTTTAACTCTCCATTTCTTACCCTCCATAACAAATCAATTAAACAATGATTTTGTTTACTAACGAATATTGCTACATTTGGGATTTCGTCAGAATAATTTATAGAAAATTTTGCATTAATGTTATTTGCAACTTCTTGAAATCCCTCAAATATCTCTAACTTATCAAAAGGAAAACTATTGATACTCCATTCAATCCTACTCAAAAAGAGTTCTGCATCCTGATCTGTATGATGATCAGAATGTTTAATATTTCCACCGCGACTAGAGATCCAACTAGTAAGCTTGTAAACTAATCCAGGTTGATCAGGACAAACAGTTCTTAAAATAATTGAAGGGTTTTCCAAAAATAAATAAGATAATTTAAATTTTTATAATTACTTATAATATATTAATGAATTACTCAAAAGATAAATTTAATAAAATCAAAGTATTAATTATTGGATCAGGAATAATTGGGAAATCCAATGCTTTTAAATTATCAGATAATGAATTTGAAATAGGATATGCTAATCTTCTTTTTCCTCTCATTTGGCTATCTAAAATTTTTCCTCCCATAGTTTCAAGTAATTTATTGTATTTTTCGATATGTTTATTTACTTCTTCTTCCGCGATATCAGGACGGAGAATATACATTGTTTCGTAGTAAATTTCTTGGTTTTTCATAATTTCAGACAAGGTCATTAGGCTCATTCAAAAAT
>CACNSV010000048.1 GCA_902623195.1 uncultured Prochlorococcus sp.
GACCCCTATAGAGAGGGGTCTTTAATGGTTTTACTAAATCAAGTGTATCCTTGTTTCCACTGTTTTAGTAAAACCACTCCTACACACACGTACAATTTATGCCATAAATTCTATCTTTGCGAAAGCTTACAGTGGAATGTTACTTAACTGTCACATGTGTATATTTTTTAAAAGCCATTAAACTCGATAATTTTTTAAATCAGGGGAGTTTGGTGATCAAATGTTTATTAGGAGTTTTCTAAGGTTATCAATATAATCCTAATTTATTAAATCACCAAATAATTTTCTAAATTATCTTAAGTAGTTCTTTTTGAGAACTAAGTTCGCATTAGATATCATTCAAAATTTGTCTGTTACGGAGGGGGTGTTATTTGAACTAATTTCGTAAGGGACAACATGGTACTAATAGCAATAACTTTTTATCAAAATCATAATTCTTTCCCCAACATTTTCCCCAACACTTTTTTAGTAAAAATTAGTTGTTTTTTATCTAATTAAAAGGTTCCCATTTTCTTTTAACCATTTCTTATGTTCTTTAAATAAATGGTCATATTTTGCTACCTCATTCCAAAAGAATTTTGAATGATTTGGTTGAAGCATATGACAAAGTTCGTGTACCACTACATAATCAACAATTGAGTGTGGTGCTTTTATTAGATGAAAGTTAAAAGTTAATCTTCCTTTCTTATCACAAGAACCCCATCTAGTTTTGTAGTTTCTGACTTTCATTTCTCTTGGAGATACTCTAATAATTTCTGAATACCTAATAACTTTCTCTTCTAATCTTTTATATGCTTCTTGGATATACCATTTTTCGATATAAGTTTTAATTCTAAATTTTCTTACTTCTCCAATCTCTGATGCTCTTACATTAGTTAAAAGATAATCACCCTCTAATTTAGTTCCAACTCTTCCTCCCTCTAAAACTTTTAACTTTAAATTCTTACCAAAAAGAGCAAAAGATTCACCACTAACAAACTCTCTTTCTTTGCTTGCTGGTCTGCTTTGTAATTGAATTGCTTTATTTCTAATCCATCTTTCTTTCGTCTCAAGGATTTCAACTATTTTTCTATCTCTTACTCTATTTGGAACTCTTATCTGAAGTTCATCACCAATTATATGCAGTACTGAAGTTTTTCTTCTGGATCGAAGAACCTCTACTCTTAAACCGAATAATTCTTTCGGAATTGCACTCATTTGAACTTCACCTTTGCAAGTTCCATAAATCTTTCAATAACTATTTTTCTAAGATCAGGATCATCAAATTCTTCTTCAATCATTGCTCTTTTTATATTTCTCTGCATTGTTTTAATCTCATCTTGCTTTAAGAAGAAACCAACAATTTTGGATGATTCTTCAAATTGATTTACAAGTTTTTTAACTAACGACAAAATTCTTTGATGAATATCATCAGAGAAAGTTTCTTCTCCAGTGGATTTAACAATTTCTGCCATCAAAATATTGTAGAAAGCAAATTGAGTATCACTTAAACCAAGATCATTTGCCTTCTGACTTTTTTCTTTTTCTAAACCATCTCTAAAAAGTAAAAGTTGACGAACGAGTTCATCCCATTTGCCCTCATAATTTCCGATTATTTCATTTAATCGTAAAGATAAAGATTGATAATACTCAGGATCATCTTCAAGGTTTACTTTTATGTGTGCCTTAATTGCATGCTGAATTTCTGATGCTTTAACTTCATCACCCTGCATTTCACCAAGGGTTTTAATAAAGGATTCATCAAATAATTTTGTAGGAGGAACACGAGGATCGATACCAGTTGCAAAAACATGATCTTCAATTAATTTTTTTACTTTTTCTCCAGAACCAAGAATATTTAATTGATCATCTCGATATCTATTTCTTGCACCAATCATAATTTTTCCAAGCGATTTCAAATCTTTAATGAATGGTGCTGCTGCTTTATCTGGAAGAACTACTTCCATTTGTTTTGAGAAACTTCTAAAGTCAATTTCAAACTCTTGACGCTTTAAATCGTCCTTCAAAAGCGAGATGCATTTTTCTAAATCTGAAATATCAACATCTTTAAAATGATTTATCACTCTCGTATGCGTTGCTTCTAGTTTAGGAATCTCTTCAGTTAAATTCCTCAATGCACCTTTAACATCAGTTGCAGAGAAAACTTCTAATGCTTCTTTTAAATAATCTGTTAATCCATAGTAGTCAACAATATAACCAACAAATTTCTTTGCTTTCGTTCGATTAACTCTTGCAATTGCCTGCAATAAAGAATGATCTTTTAATTTTCGATCTAAATACATTACCTGACAAATTGGAGCATCAAATCCTGTAAGAAGCATGTCCTTAACTATCAATATTGATAATGAACTTTCACTTAATGGTTTTTTGAAATTATCTATTGCAGTTTTATGATCTGATTTATTTGTCCACTTCGCCATCTCAGGTGGATCATTATGATCACCAGAAATAATTACCGCAGAATCAGGTGCGTCAGGAATTTCATCTAATTTCTTTTTATAAGTCACTGCTGCTTCTCTACTAGAAGTTACAATCATCACTTTGAATCCATTTGGCATAATCTTTTCTCGATAGTGTTCAATAAGATCGAGAGCAACCCACTCAATTCTTTTTGGTGCCTCCAAAACAGCACGTTCAGTTCCATACTTTTTCTTTATTGCATTTTTTTCTTCTGGAGTTTTATCTTTAAAATATCTTTCAAATAGTGCATCCAAAGAGTCACCTGTGACCTTTGTGATTGCTTCTCTTCCTTCATAAAGTATTTGTAAAGTAGCACCATCAGCAACCGCTTGTTCAATAGTGTATTGATCAATATATGCACCAAATTCGTTAACTGTTTTTTGTGAGGTAATTAGTGGAGTACCCGTAAAGGCAATCTTCGGTGCATTTGGCAAAGCAGTATTAATCGCAGCACCTAAAGTTCCATATTGCGTTCTATGTGCCTCATCAGTTAAAACAATTATTCGATCTGAATCATTTAAACAAGAGAAATCTAAATCATCCTCTTCAAGTTTCTGGATTGTTGAAGTAATTAGATCAGATGCATCCTTTTGTAGTAATTTCTTCAATTCAGAAACTGATTTTGCATTGCGAACAGTTTCTCCTTGTGCTCCTCTAAATGTATTTGTGAGTTGCTTATCAAGTTGTGTTCTATCGGTAAGAAATACTAATTTGTAATCACACAACAATGGATCTCTTCTTATTTTTTGAGTAAGAAAAACCATGGTTAGTGACTTCCCTGAACCTTGAGTGTGCCAAATAACTCCACCTTTTTGTTTTCGATCACCAGGTGCTTTTAATCTCGAAATTGTCTTTTGAACTGCCCTAAATTGTTGATAACGAGCAATCTTTTTTATTGTTTTTCCTTCTTCTACTTCAAAGATTATAAAGTTCTGAATAATATCTAAAAACTTTTGAGGGTTCAGTAAACCCTCAATAAGAATTAGTTGTGAATATGGATTATCTCCTAATTCTTCCTTCTTTGTAGGGTATGGATCTTTCCATTCCAAATAGTATTCATAGGGTGATGAAATTGTTCCAACTCTTGCTCCATCTCTGTGAGTTGAAATCATTACTTGGTTGTAATGAAATAATTTCTGACATCCTTCATTATTTTCTGAATTTCTCAAATTTGCATAACGCAATAATTGATTAATTCCTGCCTCCATTGGATCCGTTATATATGGTGATTTACATTCGATAACTCCTAGAGGTAAACCATTAACGAAAAGGATGATATCAGGAATAATATTTTGTATCGGTCCTTTTATTTTGAATTGATTTACACATAGGAATTCATTTTTTTCAATATCTTCAAAGTCAATTAATTTAACTGTTTGCCCTCTACGACCTTTCCCAAGATCTTGTTCTACAGAAAAATATTGAGTTAGTCGCTCCCAAAACCATTGATTTGCTTCCATTAATGTAGAAGTTTGAAAAACTGTTAGATCACGAACAACCTTGCAAAGATTTTCTTCGCTGATCCAAGGATTGATACGTTTTATTGATTGCTCAAGGTTGGGTGTTAAAACTACTTCTTTGAAGGATGAGCGAATATTTGAAGTATCAGGAGCAAGTTCTCTTCCATCTTTGTAAGACCATCCATTTTTTTGGAGTTGATCAAGTGCTGGTTGTTCTACATAAAGCAATTCAGGTTGAGACATAATTAGACGATTACCCTTTTGCGACCTGATAGTAGTTCACTAGAAATTGCTTCCTTCAAGTTTTTCAATTTCATGACCTGCAAGTTTTTGAGATCTTTGCATTGATTTATTGATAGTAATGTTCTAGAGATCTTTTCCTGAATTTCTTTAGGTGGCAGATAAATATTTACATTTTTCATATCACCAACATTAAAGTGCTGTTGGGCAAGTCCTCCTTGCCCTACAGAAATTTGCCTTTTTACATGATTTGAATTGATTTGTTCACACAGAAATCTTGAGTCAACCAATGGTGAGGGTGAGAGGATGATTACGTCTATACAATTCGCACCTTCAAGTGATTTTGGAACTACTGAAGATGTACCTGGAGTTCCAGACCTTACTGTCAAGATGTCTCCTGATCTCAAAATACTTTTAGCAAAATAGTTGTTAGATTCTTCTGATATATATTTCATGTCTTGATAATTTATATGCCCTTCATTATTCCTCGGAAGGTACAGGTATTCCTCATGTCTCTAGAAGGTTCCTTGAGAAC
>CACNSV010000049.1 GCA_902623195.1 uncultured Prochlorococcus sp.
CTTTTAATTTTGACTTTGATTTATTAACCAATTTTTCTCTAATTTCAAAACCTATATAATTCCAATTTTTATTATGCTTGGCTAAGTTCATTAAGAAAGTTCCTGAACCACACCCAACATCTAAATGTAGAGGCTTATTGTAATCATTAAAAATTTCCTGAAGGAGTGGGAGAGGCTCGATATCATTAAAAACTTTACTAAATGGATTGACATGTTGTCGCATTTTTATTCCCTCATTATCTATCTTTAACAAATTAAGAAGCGAATTTTCATAATATACAATTTTTTATTAATACCCAACTATAAAAAAAAAAGATTACAGTTATCGACGATTGAGGTTTAATATTTAAGTATGTTAATAAGAAAAAATTTTGATCTTTATTAATGAATTTTCTGCTTGGATCACATTTCAACTTTCTTCAATTTTTATATTAGGATTACCTCTCTCAATTTTTATATGGTCATGTAAGAAAAAAAACAAAGCTCTTGAAAAGTTGTTCATAACTTATTGGAAGGTCTCAATACTATTTTTCATTAGCCTTATTTTGTTTATTGGAGGTGTAAACTTTTCACTTTTAATATTAATAATTTCTACATTCTTAATGACTATTTGTAGTTGGTTATGGACTGATATAAATAGAGAATTAAAAGGCTATAAATTAACAAATACACTAGTAACCATAACAAAAGCTTGGAGATGGGGATTAACTTTTATATCTATAAGTTTTGTAGGACATGGTTTTCGAGATTTCTCCTGTCTTAATTCATTTAAAAGTTCTGAATGTTTAGTGTGGTCTGAGCCATCAAATAATTTATCTCAAATAATAAATCAATTATTTAATTTTTTATTTGGAGCAAATTTTACAGAACCAATTGCAAAATTCATAGGATTATTTGCATTAATAATATATATGTTAGGACTAATTCAATGGTTCATTATTAAGCTACCAAGATCTGGAAGGAATTCGGGTTTTTCGGATTATGGAGAATATTAATTAATTATAAATTAGAAAATAACTTAATATTGATAAAATGATTTTTTGAATTCAAAGAAATTGTATTAATCAAAAGAAAAGATTGCATTTAATTTTATTGAAAAAATATTTGCTAGCTAAACAATGTATAGTTAATCGATATTAATATTAAAATTTTTGTAATTAATAAAAATAATTTAGTAAATAAATCCAACTTATTAGTTAAGCAATTTACGATAAATTTAAATACTTCTCAAAAACTTTGAGAAATTTGAATATTCTTAAATAATATTTATTGTTATTAAAAAGTTGTTATTTTATTATTTCTGAACATCTTTTGCATAAATTTGTATTATTAATTCCTTTTAATGTAAATTCTTGAAAATGCCAACATCTATCACACTTTATCCCTTTTGCTTTTTGGATTTGAATGATACCAAATTCATTTTCTACAGTTTGCAAACTATCCTCAAATGGATTCTCAATGAGCAAGAAATTAGAAACGATAAGCCAGTCACTGTAACAATCCACTTCTGGATTACCAGAACTCTTGAGCCAAATGAGCGCTTCTTTTAATTCTTTATCTTTAGGCAAAAACATTATTTCTGTTTCTAGAGCTGCTCCAACCTGCTGTTGATTTCTGCATAGTTCGATTACTTTATTAACTTCAATTCTTAATTTTCTCAAACTAAACATTTTTGATTCAATATCAAGGTTTTTCCAATCAGGAGATATTGAAGGCCAGCCTCTCTGAAAGACTGATTTTTCTTTCATTTTATAGGGCAAATTCTGCCAAATATCCTCTGCCATATGACATAAAACTGGAGAAATGAGAACAGCTAAATTTTCAATTATTTTTGAAAGAACAAATTGGCAAGATCTTCTTCTAAATTGGTTTGAAGAGCTTACATATAATCTATCTTTTGCTATATCTAAATAAAAATTAGATAAATCTACCACACAAAAACTTTGTAAAATTTGAAAAAATTTTGAAAATTCATAATTTTCATATGCAGATGTAATTTGCTCTATAACTTCTACTAATCGGTGTAACATCCATTTATCTAAAATAGGTAAATCTTGGATATTGATATTTTGAAGGGAAGGATCATAATCATGTAAGTTACCAAGTAAATATCTAGCTGTATTTCTTACCTTTCTATAAACATCAGATAATTGTTTTAAGATATTAGATCCAATAGGAACATCAACTGTATAATCAACTGAACTTACCCATAGTCTCAACACATCTGCTCCATATGCAGGATTGATTTTTTGATTAGCTCCTCCATTAATAACAATGTTTGGATCTACAACATTTCCTAAAGATTTACTCATTTTTCTACCATTCTCATCTAAGGCAAATCCATGAGTAAGTACTTTTTTATATGGTGCTTTATTATTGACAGCCACTGAAGTCAATAATGATGATTGGAACCAACCTCTATGCTGATCAGACCCTTCCAAATACAAATCTGCAGGATATTGCATGCCATCTCTTTGACTACATACTGCCGCCCAACTGGAACCTGAATCAAACCATACATCCATCGTATCTAAACCTTTTCTCCAGTTTTTTGCATCATTTGAATATTCAGGAGGCAATAATTTTTGTTCATCCCAACTCCACCATATATCGGCACCATGTTTTTCAAAAAGATTTTGAATATGACTTAGTGTTGCCTTATTGATAAGTATTTCATTGCTATTATTTTTATAAAAAACTGGGATAGGGACACCCCATGATCTTTGTCTTGAGATACACCAATCACCTCTTCCTACCACCATAGATTTAATTCTCTTCTTTCCACTGTTTGGCATCCAATTTACCTTTTCAATAGATTCAAGAGCTGCTGATCTAAAACCATCTACAGAAGCAAACCATTGTTCTGTGGCTCGAAAAATTGTAGGTTTTTTTGTTCTCCAATCGTAAGGATATCTATGCTTATAAACTTCCATTAACATAAGGACATTTTGACTTTCTAAAAATTCAATAATTTGATCATTTGCATCTTTTAAGACATTAAGATCTTTAAAAATTCCTGCATCATCATTTAAATTTCCTTTTTCATCGACTATGCATGTTATTGGTAGTTTATCTTTTAATCCTGTATTGAAATCATCTATTCCATGTCCGGGGGCGGTATGAACAATTCCAGTACCAGATTCTGTTGTTATGTAATCACCTCCCAAAATTACAGGACAGGATTTATCCTTAGTTGGATGCCTATATTCAATACCTTTTAATTCAGAACCACTAATTTCAAATAGTAATTTAAATTCTTTATTTAATTTTTCTTGAACTATTTTTAATAAGTCTTTAGCAAAAATAAAGATGTTTTCATTATTATCAGAAGCAGCTACATAAATTATTTTAGGATTTACTGCCACAGCTTCGTTAGCAGGCAAAGTCCATGGTGTAGTTGTCCAGATTAAAATAGAATAATTTGCATTATTATCTGGTCCATGTTTGTTGAAATTATTTTTTTCAAGTTTTGATACAAAATCTTTAGAAAAAGATATAACTCTAAAAGATACATAAACACTTTTTGAAAAATGTTCATCTGGATATTCTAATTCAGCCTCCGCTAAAGCGGTTCTTGAGCTAGGGCTCCAATGGACGGGCTTTAAACCTCTAAATATATAACCTTTAAGAAACATTTTCCCAAATACTTCTATTTGGGCTGATTCATAATTTTTTTTCAAAGTAAGATATGGATTCTCCCAATCTCCCCAAATAGCCCATCTTTTAAAGCCTTCCATTTGAGAATAAATTTGTTTTTTTGCATATTCTGTAGCCTTCTGACGAAGTCCTAAAACATCTAAATTTCTCCTTTCTTCATTTTTTAAATTTTGAAGTACTTTTAATTCAATTGGTAAGCCATGACAATCCCATCCAGGTACAAAATTTACTCTATACCCATTTAGTATTTTATATTTATTAATAAAATCTTTTAAAACTTTATTTAGAGCATGCCCCATATGAAGAGGTCCATTTGCGTAAGGAGGACCATCATGAAGAGTAAAGTTTTTACCTTTATTAAATAAACCTAAATTAATATCAATTTTATTTTCTGACCAAAATTTTTGAATTTCTGGTTCTCTTTTAAATGAGTTAGCCCTCATAGAAAAGTCAGTCTTTAAGAGATTGAGTGAATCCTTATAAGAAAATGTTGAAGGCTTATTATTTTTATTCTCAGACATATTAAATTTGGCGAAAATTATTATTTATCAATTTTGGTATTTACTTAATTTTTTTTCATCACTTATTATATCTTTTTTAGAAAAATATGCCGTTTGATTCTTTTTCATATCTTCTTTTGAAAATGCTTTTTTATCTTTTGAAGTAATAATATTATCCTCCTTTCTAACCCATTTCTTTTTGTTTGAAGTATTTTTAAATAAATCTTTTATTTTATTATTGAAAAATAGATTTTTTAGATCAATACTAATAATTTTATAAATAATCGAAAAATTTTTCTTTAATCCGGACAAACTTTTAATATCAAATTTTTCCTTATCTAAAAGCTGATTC
>CACNSV010000050.1 GCA_902623195.1 uncultured Prochlorococcus sp.
TAACAATTGCTTTGTCTTGTTTAGAAAGTAAATTCAATAAGGAACTTTTACCAACATTTGTTTTGCCAATTAAAGCTATTGAAATTCCATTTGCTATATATCGATTTCTCTCCGTAATTTCGATTAAGTAATTTATTTTTTCTTTAATTTTGTATAAATCTTTCGAAAACTTGTCATAATCAAATTCTTGAAAATCTTCATCAAAATCGACTCTTGCTTCAATTTCAGCTAATTGATCAATAAGAGAATTTTTAATTAGGTTTATTTGATTATTTAATTCTCCTTGTATACCTTTAAAAGCAATCTCCGCAGCTTTAATATTATTTGCATTGATCAATTGATTAATTGATTCAGCTTGCGTTAAATCAATCTTTCCATTTAAAAAAGCTCTTTGACTAAATTCTCCTGGATTAGCCAATCTGACATTAGATCTTTTTAAAAGAATATCTAATATTCTATTAACTACGATGATTCCTCCATGACAATGAATCTCGACAATATCTTCACCTGTAAAGCTATTGGGTGATCGCATTACTAGTACTAATATTTCATCAACTAATTTTTCATTTTCAATATCTTTTGCATAACCATGAAATACTCTGTTTGATTCCCAAGCTTTTTTTGAGTTCGTTTGAACAATTTTTCTACATGAATTTATTGCATCTGGACCTGAAACTCTTATGACTGCAATTCCTCCTTTACCTAAAGTAATTGCTGAAGCTATTGCTGCTATTGTGTCACCTAAGGGGATTATTGAACTCATTTCTCACTGTGTAAAAAATAATTATGTAAGATAAACAAAATTTCTGTGTATAGAATTTTCAGAATGAATCTAATTAAAGAATATTTCAGTAAAAAAATTCTATCATTAATTTGGCAGCAAGATGGTACACCATATTTTAAAGCGAAAGGGACTGCAGCAGGTGTCTTTAGTGGCTGTTTCCCGTTTTTTGGCTTTCAAACATTATTGGGAATACTACTCGCGAGAATTATAAAAGGTAACTTAGCTTTAGCTGCAATTGGAACATGGGTAAGTAATCCTTTTACCTATATCCCTTTATATTTTTTAAACTATAAAATAGGTTCTTTCCTTTTACGGGATAATGAAAATATAATAATTCAACCAACTCTTATAAAAGAAGAATTTTGGCAACAAGGCTGGTTTGTTATTTCAAGATTAATACTTGGTTCTAGTGTTATTGGATTATTTTTGGGTTTGATAAGTGGCATCTTAACTTACTATTTAGTAAAAGTTATAAAAAAATAAATCTTTAAAAGTTGTCTCATTATTTTTGCTGGATTTTGATTTTAACTATTTTTATTAATTTAATTCTACCCTCGCAATTTCAATTACATCTGCCATTGATTTTATTTGATCTGTTGTTCTATTTAATTGACTATAACTCTCAAGTTCTACGCATAAATTAATAATTGCAGGTTTATTGAATGCGGTCTTTACACTCGCATCACTAACATTTATTCCTTTATCAGATAAACGCATCAAAATATCTTTTAATACACCAACTCTATCTATGACTTCTATTCTTAATTGAATTGGAAATTTGTTGTTATTAATTTTATTACTTTGATTCCATCCTACCGGTAATCTTCTTTCTATTGGAATTGGATTAACATTTTCACAATCTCTTCTGTGAATTGTAATACCATGATTACCTAAAGATATTGCTCCTACAATTTCTTCTCCAGGGAGTGGGCTGCAACATTTGCCTATTCTATAATCTAGGCCTTCAATACCAGATATTGGAGATTTATTTAATCCTTTTGAAAAATTTTTTGTTGCATGATTTTGATCTTTTAAAGTTTTAGTTATTTCATTGTCAGTTTCATTCTTATTTTTAATATTTTTGATATTTATTTCCTCTCTAAATCTATTTAATACTTGCTGCAGAGTAGTTCCTCCATAGCCTAGAGATGCCAGTAGGTCTTCAGTATTTTTTAAATTACATCTTTGGGCTACTTTGTTCATCTCTTCACTGTTCATAAGTGATTCAAACCCATTCTTTCCAATTTCTTTTTCTAATAAATCTCTCCCTCGCTTAATAGTCTCTTCTCGATGACTTTTCTTGTACCATTGCCTAATACGATTTTTGGCAGTAGGTGTGACTGCAAAATTTAACCAATCTAGACTTGGATTAGAACTATTGCTAGTAATTATTTCAACAAAATCACCATTTTTTAAAATTGTAGATATTGGTGATAATTTTTCATTTATTCTTATCCCATTACAGTGATTACCAACTTCAGAATGAATTCTGTAAGCAAAATCGATAGCAGTAGAACCTTTCCTTAGTCCGACAACATCGCCTTTTGGGGTTATAACAAAAACCTCTTCATCAAAAAGATCTGCTTTAATTGATGCTAAGTAATCATTATGATCTTTTTCATTACCTTCCTGTTGCCATTCTAATAGTTGTCTAAGCCAATTAAATTTTTCTGCTTCCGCTAATGCAGGAGAACCACCTTCTTTATATTTCCAATGAGCAGCGATACCAAATTCTGCGATTTCATGCATCTCAGTAGTTCTAATTTGTATTTCAATTGGTCTATATCTTCCAATGACAGATGTATGTAAAGATTGATATCCATTTGGTTTTGGAAGACCTATATAGTCTTTGAACCTGCCCGGTATCGGTTTAAAAGTATCATGCACTACCGCTAATGCTCTATAGCATAAATCTGAATTAGGTACAGTTATTCGGAGTGCAGCTACATCGTAAATTTCATTAAATTGTTTTTGCTGCCTCTCCATTTTGCTCCAAATCCCATATAAATGTTTTGGCCTCCCATTGATTTCAAATTGATTTAACCCAGCTGCTTTTAGATTATCTTTTATGAGAGTTAGCGTATTATTCAACCTTTTTTCTCTATCACTTCTTTTAATTGAAATTTGATCTTTCAAATTTTCATATTGTTCTGGTTCAAGAAATTTAAATGCTAGATCTTCTAATTCCCATTTAAATCTATTAATTCCTAATCTATTTGCTAAAGGAGCATAAATTTCTCTCGTTTCTCTCGCAATTCTCTTTTTTCTTTCTTCACTAAGCCATTCAATAGTTCTCATATTATGTAAACGATCAGCTAGTTTTACTAAAACCACCCTTATATCTCTAGCCATTGCTAAAAACATTTTTCTAAGATTTTCAGCTTGAGCTTCTGTTCTATTAGTAAAGTGGATCCCTCCAAGCTTTGTTACGCCCTCAACAAGTATTTTGACTTCTAAGCCAAAATTATTTTCAATCTCATTTAAAGGAATACAAGTATCCTCTACTACATCATGTAAAAGTCCTGCTGCGATTACTGATGGGCTTGCACCAATCTCTTTTAAAAGATCCGCTACTGCAACAGGATGAATTATATATGGTTCTCCGCTTGCTCTTAGTTGTCCTTCATGAGCTTTAAATGCCAACTTAAATGCCTCAGCTATTAAAACTGAATTTTTAGTATCATTATTTTTATTCTCGGAATTTATTAAGCTATCTATAAGCCATTTAGGCAATTTTATTTTATATTTTGATTGATAACTTTCAATATTTTTATTTTCAGGCAAAATAGTATTTGAAACAATTTGTTCCTTTTTTTTGTTTGAATTTGTTTTGGCTTCAAACATTGCTATTTGCGTTTAATTTATTTTATTTATTACTGGTTAAATTTGCTACAAAATTATGAAAATAAATTTCAGCAAAATTTTAGAAATTAATAATTTAACTGTTACATACAGTTCTAATAAACGCCCTGTTTTGAGGAATTTGCAATTAGAAATAAATAAAGGAGATCATCTAGCATTAATAGGACCCTCAGGTTGTGGTAAAACGACGTTAGCAAAATCAATTATTAATATGTTGCCTAAAAATTCAATTTGTTCTGGAGATATATTGGTTAAGGGTAAAAATTGCAAAGTTATGAATAATGAACAATTACAAATTTTTAGAAGGAAAAATTTTGGTTATATATTTCAAGACTCAATTAAAAAATTAAATCCACTCATGACTGTTAAAGCTCATTTATACGAGCTATTAAAAATCCATAAACCTAATGCTTCAGATTGTGAGATAAAAAAATCTGTTAATGAAATTTTCTTCAAAGTTGGAATTGATACAAGAAGATTGAACTCATATCCTCATGAATTTAGTGGAGGTATGCGTCAAAGAGTATGCATAGCTTTGGCTTTAGCATTAAATCCCGCGATAATCATTGCAGATGAACCAACTACAAGTCTTGATTCGTATACAAGTTATAAAATAATGGATGAACTTTTAAATTTGTGTCAAAAATTTGATATCACTTTAATTTTGATTAGTCATGATATTCATCTTGCGGCAAAA
>CACNSV010000051.1 GCA_902623195.1 uncultured Prochlorococcus sp.
TAAAGATTTTACATCTTTTTTTTAGCTCAGCTGATTAGAATTGAATATAAATTAAAAATTTCGTCTTGCTTAAATGAATCTACCAATTAATAAACAAACTGTTCTTATTACTGGGGCAGGGAGAGGATTAGGTTCCGCCATATCAAAATCTTTTCATAAAGAAGGAGCAAAAGTAATTATTAATTATAGAAAATCATATGAGAGTGCAAAAAAATTGGTTGATTCCCTTGGTGACAAGGCGACCTTAATTAAAGGAGATATCAGAAATAAAGCAGACGTCCTACAAATGAGTAAAGAATTATCAGATCAGAAAATTATTGTTAATACAATTGTTCATAATGCAATTAATGATTATAAATTTAACGGAGAACAAAGAAAAAAAATCGATGAAATAGATTGGCAAGATTTCCAAAATCAAATTGAAACAAGTCAAAAAGGGTTTTTAAATTTACTAAATACTTTTGCACCAAATATGAAAAAAGATAACTTCGGAAGATTTATAACAGTAGGAACAAATTTATTTCAGAATCCTGTAGTTCCTTATCATGATTACACTGCAGCGAAAGGCGGATTGTTATCAATGACAAGGACTGCTGCAATGGATTTAGGGCAATACAATATAACTGCAAATATGATTTCAGGGGGGCTATTAAAAATAACAGATGCTAGTAAAGGCACTCCTGAAGAGGTTTTTGATTATATAAAAAGTATTACGCCTCTAAGAAGAGTAACCACAACTGATGATTTTTCAGATGCAGTATTATTTTTTGCTTCTCCTTGGTCAAGAGCTATAACAGGACAAAATCTTATAGTAGACGGCGGATTAGTCCTAAATTGATAATTACTCAATAAGAAACATATCAAGCTTGTATCAATGAATTAATTTATAAATAAAAAATTTTATTAATCATTAAAGTATGAAATTATTTCTGAAAGATTTTTTTTGATAAAAGATCCTCAATAAATAGGCTATTGAATATAAAAAAACATATTTCTGTTAATTTCAACTAAAGTATAAATTGTAAATATTTAATTTAAGTTAAAAAGTTTAAGTTATTAATTAACATACAAACAAATATCATGTTATCTAATACTCCTCCAAACATAATTTTACATAAGAGCAAAGAAGTCATTTTTTATATTTCAAATAATTATGCAAGCCCTATAGATATTGATTTATGGAAAAAAGAGTTAAATCTGTTGGATTATAAAGGATTGGTAATACATAGTAAATGTGTTTTTAAAAGACTCAAAAATGATAATTCTCTCTAGAAAAATTAGTAATAATAAAAGTTCTGCTTTAGTGTAGACAATAATATGATTATTTAATCCTTAACTCATTAGGTTTATAAATGTTTTTTCATTAAAAATTATATATTGAATTACTTAAGCATAAACAACTATATTAATTCTTGATTATTTGGGAGATAATTAATGTATAGCAATATAAGGAGGTCTTATGAAACTAACTACTCCATTAAGAATTCTTCTAAGATTCCTAAATTCATTCAACTATACAGAAATGCATATTAAAAAATCAGCTGATAATTACATAAAGGAAGATTACTGGGATCAAGAATGCTTAGAACATCCTACGAATAATTCTTGTTTAATTTACTGCGATTAATTAAGAAACCAAATAACACAATTCTTACTAGGATATATAAATATAATTTTTTTAATTGGTAGAGTCTATTAATAATAAATTCTTTTAAAAAATTTTTAAGTTTTTCAGCTATAAATTTTTTAATTCATCATATTCAAAATCTTTCACTTCTCCGAAAGATGTCTTTATTTTTATCTGTTTGGGATACCCAAAATCTTCTGCAATCTGCATCCAAAAATTTTTCTCCTTCTCATCCAATGTTGAATATTCCTTAAACCAAATTTTTAAACCTTTACACTTTGAACTCTCTTCCTCCTCATCTATTCCAAAAAAATAAAATATTTCCATATAATTACCAAAAAATTTATCCCCAGACCAATAGTCCATAGTTCTTTTCGAACCAAATTCATCAATAAAAAATGCTTCATATTCTTGATATTTGAAATCATCAAATAATTTTGGATTTACATTATAAATATCATTACCAATGATAATAGTTATTTTTTTATCAATCATTAAATTCAACTAATACAAAGATAGATTAATTTCTAAATCTAATGTTAAACGAAAAATAGATGCACGTCTGCATCCACTCACCTAGTCTTGAAGTACTTTTTACGAAAGGTTTAGTTGCTTTAAATCCATTCATTCTTTATTGTCAAAATAAAAAGAAAGTAACATTTAGATCTGAAAGTCTATAGATCATATATATATCTAATAATTTTTTAACAAAAAAACCTTATAATTATAAAATTATTTATGTCTTTATTATTTTATAAGTCTAGCTAGTTTATATTTATAATTAAAATTTTGTGAAGCAGATTAAAAATCCAATAATCATACTCGGTGGTTTCCTAATCACTTCAGACTCTTATAGTCCTACTAAAAATGCTATTGAAAATATTTCTGACAGAAAAGTATATGTGGTAGATGTAACAAGAGGAGATTGGTTTAAAAGCAATTCAGAAGAAGGATGGATAACCATTTTGAATAAAGTCAGAAAAATGGTTGATTTCGCATTGAATGAAACTAAAGCAAAAAAAATTGATCTAATAGGACATAGTTCAGGAGGTATTATGTTGAGACTGTATCTTTCAAATGAACCATTTAAGGATGAAATATATAACGGAAAAGCTATCACCAAAAATATAATTACCTTAGGAAGTCCACATCAAGCAGTTAGAGCAACTAAGTTGAGAAGATTTGTAGATGAAAAATATCCAGGTAATTTTTTTAAAAATATTAATTATGTTTCTATTGGAGGTAAAGTAGCAATCAATTCAAGACAAACCTCTCTTTTAACTAAACTTGTTGCAAAAAATTCATATAAATCAATTTCCGGAGATAAAAATGAAAGTGGAGATGGTTTAGTTCCATTATCCTCATCACTTTTAAAAAATTCTCAACAAATTATTGTTCCAAATACAGTGCATGGAGGTATTTTTGGAAAGAATTGGTATGGCAGCACTGAAAAAGTTAAAGAATGGTGGAACAAAATTAATTGGAAATAAAGTTTTTTATTAATTTATTCTCCTAAAAGAGACTGCCTTGAATTTCTAGTTTATCTTCTTTGAATTCATTATTAATAACTTTTGCATATTGTTCTGAATAAGCACAATTTTTACATGATAGATTCTGTTCTGGGACTTGACTACCATTCATTAAGTTAACCATTTCATCAATTTCATTTTTAATCCAATCAATATTCCAATGATATGGTACTAAATATTCGTCAAAATTCATTCTTTTATTAAATTCTTGATCATCTCTCTTTGCATTGCAAACTAAGAAATAACATGTTTGATGGACATCAAACCCCATCCCCGAAAGAAGGTAAGCATAAAAATCCATTTGGATTTTATATGCCTCATGATAAGGATCTTCAAGATAATCTTGTTTGTCTAATTTTCCAAGTTTTGCCTGAGATTTATAATCGACAATAATTAATTCCTTAGAAATATTGTGCTGCCAAATATCATCTACACCTCCAGTTAAAATAATATTTGTATCCTTATGACGAAGCATCAGTCCTTTATGGAGAGAATCCCTCCAATTATCAATTTCTGGATGATCAAAAGGGACTACATTATTTAATTGATTTTCGATAAATAATCGATGAGGAATTTGTCTTTCTCTGCAATAATCGAATTCCTTCTTTAATAATAAATCTGTTGTTTCATTTAAAGTCCATCCAGGGGTCCCCGGAGGATCTAAACCTTTCACTCGATCTAAGTAAAAACATCTCTTACAAGTTAAAAAGTTAGAAAATTTTCCTCTACTAATTTTAAAATCTTCTTTTTGATTAGGAGAATAACAGGAGGAGGCTCTAGATCTTAAACCAGTTGCTTTAATAGGCTCCTTTTTACCATTTCTTTTTAGGTCAATCATGAAAGCTTAAATACATAAAAGAATATTAATCAGTTATAGATTAACAACGAGTTACAAAAGTATTTTATGTAATTAATGTTTTACTAATTCGATATTAAGACAAATTAGA
>CACNSV010000052.1 GCA_902623195.1 uncultured Prochlorococcus sp.
GTTCTTTTAACATGAGTACCTCCACAAAGCTCCATAGAAACACCTGGAACATCAACTACTCTTACAATGTCACCATATTTTTCTCCAAACATCGCTAAAGCTCCTTCTTTTAAGGCATCATCTTTTTTCATCGTTTTTATGAAAATAGAATGATTCTCCAAAATCCATTTATTTACTAGCTTTTCAATATCCAATATTTGATTTTCTGAAACAGGATTAGGCGAATTAAAATCAAATCTTAATTTATTAAAAGCAACCATCGATCCTCTTTGACTAACACTTTCATCTACTACAAGTTTTAATGCTGACTGTAACAAATGTGTAGCAGTATGATTTGATTCAGCCTTTACTCTTTTAGATTTATCAACTCTAGTTTCTACAAGCTGATTTATTTTTATACTTCCTCTTTGAATAATTCCATAATGTAAAAAAACATCTTTTTTCTTTATTACTTTTTCTATTAATATTTCCGCATTATCTGAAATTATTACCCCAACATCACCAATTTGCCCTCCAGACTCAGCATAAAAAGATGTTTGATTTAAAACAACCTGTACAATTTCACCTTGAGAAGCATTTTCTACAGAATTTGAATTGATAAATATTCCTTTAATATTTCCCTCGGTATTTAATAATTCATAACCTACAAAATTTGTTTTTTTAAATAATTCAATATCTCTCTCGATAGATCCCTCTAAGGTTAAATCAACTGTTTGAGATGCAGCCTTAGCTCTTTCTCTTTGAGAGTCCATTTCTCTCTCAAAACCTTTTAGATCAACCTCTATATTTTTTTCATCTAAAATCTCTTTTGTAAGTTCCAAAGGAAATCCATAAGTATCGTAAAGCTCAAAAGCTTGAGTTCCAGAAATTAATTTCACTCCAGAAGCAATAATTTCATTTAACAACTTTTCGCCTCGCTCTAAAGTATTAAGAAATCTTTGTTCTTCAATATCTATCTCACTAAAAATTCTTTGTGAATTATTCTGCAATTCAGGATATGTATTCTTCATCAGTTGAATACCAACTAATGCTAATTGAGAAATAAATTTATCTTTTATACCTAATAATTTTCCATGTCTTATCATTCTTCTTAGCAATCGTCGCAATATATAACCCCTACCCAAATTACTTGCAATGACACCATCTGAAATCAAATGGATGATTGCTCTTGTGTGATCACCAAGTATTTTTAAAGATGCTTTTTGACTAGAATTCGCTGAGAAATAATCAACTTTAGATAACTGGGATGCTTTCTCGATGATAGGGAATATTAAATCTGTTTCATAATTATTTTTCTTTTTTTGAAGAATTTGTGCCATACGTTCTAATCCCATTCCGGTATCAATATTTTTATATTTAAGATCCGTTAATGCACCAGAGGAGTTTCGATTATATTGCATAAATACTAAATTATAAAATTCTATAAATCGCTCATCATCATCTAAATCAATATTTTTCATTCCTCTTTCAGGATAAAAATCATAATAAAGCTCTGAGCATGGACCGCATGGTCCAGTTAGCCCAGAAGACCAAAAATTATCCTTTTCTCCCAATTTAATAATCTTATTAGGTTCGATACCAATATTTTCTTCCCATATCTTTTTTGATTCTGTATCTTTATCGAAAACACTTATCACAATATTCTTTCTATCTAAATGATAAACATTAGTAACTAATTGCCATGCCCATTCGATTGCATCTCTTTTGAAATAATCTCCAAATGAAAAATTTCCCAGCATTTCAAAGAAAGTATGATGTCTTGCTGTAACACCAACGTTCTCAATGTCATTAGTCCTGATACATTTCTGACTTGAGGTTGCTCTGTTTGAAGGTTTATCTTTTAATCCCAGAAAAATAGATTTAAAGGGCAGCATCCCAGCAATCGTTAGTAAAACAGTTGGATCGTCCGGTATTAAAGATGAGCTAGGAATAACTTTATGCGCCTTTTTTTCATAAAAATCTAAAAAGGCCTTTCTTATTTCATCTCCAGACTTAGGATATTTGTCGATAACTGTTGCCATTTATAGATTAGGTTGTGAATTAAATAATTAAGAAATACACAATTTCTTGAATTTCATCACGAAAATCACGCGAAACTGTATTCTACTCAACTAAAGTTAATAAATAAAGTTTTTTGTATTATGTTATCTTCTACAAAAACCGAGACTTCAAGTTTGTCACATGTTGAGCAAAAGTTATCTGTCCAATGTAAAACATTTACATTCGATTCTATTGCTATAAGATCATTGGACTGGGATAGAAGTAGATTTGATATCGAATTTGGATTAAGAAACGGTACAACATACAATAGTTTTATAATTGAAGGTAAGAAAACAGCAATAATAGATACAAGTCATTCTAAATTTGAAGAATTATGGCTTGAAAGTTTAATCAAACAAATTAATCCTAAAAATATAAGTTATTTAATATCTAGTCATACTGAACCAGACCATTCAGGGCTTATTTCAGACTTATTAGACTTGAATCCTGAAATTACTATAGTTGGTTCAAAAATCGCACTTAAATTTATTGAAGATCAAATACATAGACCGTTTAATCGACTAGAAGTTAAAAGTGGAGATTTTTTAGATCTAGGTATTAATAGCGAAAGCGGTGTAGACCATAGAATGGAATTTATTAGTGCTCCTAACTTACATTGGCCAGATACAATATTTTCATACGATCATGGTACAAAAGTTCTTTATACCTGTGATGCTTTCGGATTACATTATTGTTCAAATGAATTTTTTGATTCAAATCAAAAAGAAATTTTTAAAGATTTTCGTTTTTATTACGATTGCTTAATGGGTCCAAATGCAAGAAGTGTTGTACAAGCTATTAAAAAAATTGACAAATTACCAGAAGTTAAAGCTATAGCAGTTGGGCATGGACCTATCCTTGAAAATCACGTTAATTTTTGGAAAGATAAGTATTCAGAATGGAGTAACAACAAAAACAAAGGTAACGATTTTGTAGCTGTATGTTACATAAGTGATTATGGATTTTGTGATCGATTAAGCCAAGCTTTGTCACATGGTATTGGTAAAGCTGATGCTCAAGTTCAACTGATAGATTTAAGATCCTCTGATCCACAAGAATTAACTGCATTAATTACAGAAGCCAAAGCGGTAGTCATTCCTACATGGCCAAATAATTCAGATATTGAGATTCAAGAATCAATTGGTACTCTATTTGCAGCTTTAAAACCAAAACAATTTACTGCAACATATGACTCCTTTGGAGGTAATGATGAACCAATTGATTCCTTAGCAAATAAATTAAGAGAGTTAAAACAAAAAGAAGCTTTAGCTCCTCTTAGAGTAAAAGAAACTCCTAATCCCGTCATTTATCAAAAATTTGAAGAAGCAGGAACAGACCTTGGTCAATTAATTAATAAGAAAAAAAATATTGCTACGATCAAAAATCTCGACGTCAATCTTGATAGAGCATTAGGACGCTTAAGTGGAGGATTATACGTAGTAACAGCAAGTGAAGGATCAGATGAAACTTTAAGACAAAGTGCGATGGTTGCTAGTTGGGTAAGTCAAGCAAGCTTTTCACCACCTGGTATTACAGTTGCTGTAGCAAAAGATAGAGCGATAGAATCCTTTATGCAAGTAAATAAGACTTTTGTAATAAATATTTTAAGGGAAGATAATTTTCAAAAAATGTTTAGACATTTCTTAAAAAGATTTGCTCCAGGTGCTGATAGATTTGCTGATGTAGATATCATTGAAGACCTTGCTAAAGGTGGGCCCGTATTATCAGAGGCCTTAGCCTTCCTTGATTGCAAAGTTGTCTCAAGGTTAGAGACTCCTGACCATTGGATCATTTATGGCATTGTAGAGAATGGAAGTGTTTCTGACCTGACCTGTAAAACAGCTGTACATCATAGAAAAGTTGCAAATCATTACTAGTAAAATATATCCTTTGTTTAGACATAAACTAGAGTATTAAAAATTCTAAATGGACAACATAAAACAATATAAATTAAACAAAAATCTTAAATGCACGAGATTTTTAGA
>CACNSV010000053.1 GCA_902623195.1 uncultured Prochlorococcus sp.
TCAAATAAAGTACTTATATTCTTAAATACAGAATTAGGTTTAAGTTACTCTTCTATTCACTTAGGAATTAAATTATCATTGAGAAATAATACTTCGCTACCATTGGCATTATGGAGTCATAGTTTAATAACAACTGATGAACTTGATAGATTTTATGATTTTTTATGGAGCTAATAATATTTTTCTGTTATAATAATTTTAATTAATTTTAAACAATCATTTCTACAATTAATTTTAATAAAACAATATCTAAAGCATCTATTGAAAGGTTAGATATGCTTTTATTAGCTATAGAAACAATAGACTTAAATGGTTCTGAATCTATGTTCGTAATATCTAATAAACTTAACTTACAGCATTTATTCCCATCAAAAGTTTCAATATGGAAATTAAGATCTAATAATCCTTTGAGAAAATCTCAAAGTATTAATAATATAAATTATGAGCAATTTGATGGTTTAACTAAAATTACATCAGAGATGTCTAAATATCTTTATCCATATATAAGAGCCATAGTGTCTTCAAAAGATAATTTTATAAAGAAGCCGGAACTTTGGAACGATTTTCAATCTAGATATACTGAATTAATTGAGGAAAGATTCAATACAGAAAGTATTATTGTAAGAAATTTAATGAACTATGATCAAAACCAAAAATTTTTCAAGAAAATATTACTTACTTTATCCTTAGCTTCCTCAGATGAAGGATATAATAGGTTGAGGTTTGTCTTGGCAAATTTATAAAATGCTGCAGAATAAATATAGTTTCAATCAGTCATCTACAGAACTTGTAATATCTGGCTTGCCAGACTATTCCAATAATGATAATAAAGATAATATCTCCATAATTTCAAGCTGGAAACTCTCAATTATAAATCAACCTGAAATAGAAGGTAACATTGATCATCTAAAGTCTGTAATTAAAGCTTTTTATAAAGTGGCAGCCTTATCACTTCTAGATCGAGAAGAAAAAATTGAGTCTGAACTTATTGATTTAAATCTTGATGACAGTGGAAGCTATAGAATAACTCTTAAAAGTACTAAACCAGACGTAGAACCTCTCAATTTAAAGATAGGATATGCAGAATTTTCTGATATTATAAATTGCTTTGATCAATTAAAAAATTTTAATAAAATTAACATTGATTTTAATGAATTGTTGCCCAATATAAATAAGAAAAGAATCTTTTCTTTTAATAAGAATAAATTTACTTATACTATCATCCCCCCTTTAATAGCCTTTTTTACCATATCAATATTTGCATTTATAAGTATTTATTTCTTTGAAAATAATGATTCTCGAAATAAAAATATTTCCATAATTAGCAATAAATTAAATATTGTGATAAAAATATAATAAATATTTTAAATATCTAATAAGATTTTAGGTTAATTTTTCACTTTTAATAGAGCTGATTAAAAAATGCCAAGAGTAAAAAATAATACAAGACAATATTTATTTAAAAATAAGTTAAATATTAGACGTAAATCAAAAAGAGTACTATTGAAGGAATCCTTTTTTATGATGTTATTTGGATGGTGTTTATTGCTAATTAATTATTTTATTCCACAAAAAAATGAACTCTTTATAACTTTTAAAAAGAATATCTTTGATATTTTTAGTAATTTATTGGAGATATTATTCTACTCTTTAGAGATATTAATTGTGTTATTAATAAGTTTCTCAATTTTATTATCTTTATTTTTAATAGTTGGGAGTATAAATCGACTTATTAAAGTAATGCTATATAAAACAAGAAAAATTAGTATTCGTTAAAATCAAATTGGTTGCATTAAGCCTCCACTTCCTGAATCAGAATCATCATCATCATTTTCAGTCTCAAAACCTAATAATGCGACAGCACCAACGGCAACTGAAGATATTAATATTATGTAAGCAAATATTGGAGTTTGAACTCCTATATCTATGTATTCACCCATGCATTTTAAAATTTGTATTAAGCTAACCTAAATAAATCATTTTTGGGTTAATTGAATATTTTTTTAATAATTAGATTTTAATTTCTTGTTTTAAAAGTTTTTCAACTGATATAGACATGTTACTAAACCAATTAATTAGATTTTCTATTTGCATTTGGGTATCAAGTACTCCTAAACCACGAATAATTATCTTAGATATTTCTCTTTCACTTTGAAATACAAATTTATTTTGGATATTTATAGGCAATTCTTCTTTTAGATGATTAAAAGCATTTATTTTCATTCTTGTAAATAATATTATGTTTGGTTTTTTTAGTTTTATGCTTATGAAGCCACATTTCTTTGCTAATAACTTTAATTTCATAATTAGAAGTAGTGATTCTACTGGCTCTGGTATTAATCCATATCTATTTACCCAATCAGTTGCCAATTCTGTTATTTGTTCATTATTAAGGCAGGTTGTTATGTTTTTATATGCTTCTAGTTTTTCTTCTCTATTTGAAATCCAGGTACCAGGAATAAAAGCATTTACTGGTAAATCTACTTGTGTATCTTTTACTTCTGGTATTTCTTTACCATTTAAATCTGATATAGCTTCTTGAAGCATCTCCATATATAAGTCATATCCAATATTATTCACTTGCCCACTTTGTGCTTCACCAAGTAGGCTCCCAACCCCTCTTATTTCCATATCCTTCATAGCAAGCTGATATCCACTACCTAATTCAGAAAAATCTTTTATAGCTTTTAATCTATGCTTTGAAGCTTCATTAATTTTATTAATATTTGGGTAAAAAAGCCAAGCGTATGCCTGGACACCACTTCTACCAACTCTACCTCTCAGCTGATAAAGCTGTGATAAGCCAAATTTATGAGCATCTTCAATAATAATAGTATTTACTTTAGGTATATCTAAGCCACTCTCGATTATTGTGGTGCAAATCATTAAATCTACTTCGCCACTATTGAATGTTATCATTGCATTCTCTAAGTCATTTTCATTCATTTGACCATGAGCAATTATAAATTTTAAATCTTGGAACATGTTTTTTAACTTTTCAATAGCTTGTTCTATATCTGATATTCTTGGTAGAACGTAGAATATTTGTCCTCCTCTTTCAAGTTCTTGGCTAATTGCAGTTCTAATTGCATCTGTATCGATTTCAGATAAATATGTTTTAATAGATCTTCTAGATGGAGGAGGTGTCTCTATCAGACTCATTTGTCTAATGCCTGAAAGGCTCATATATAAAGTTCTTGGGATAGGTGTTGCGGTTAGAGTTAATACATCAATATTTTTTTTAATTTTTTTAATTTTCTCTTTTTGTTTTACTCCAAATCTTTGTTCTTCATCAATAACTAGTAAACCTAGATTCTTTATATCAACTTCTTTTCCTAGTATTTGATGTGTAGCTACAACTAGATCTACGGTATTATTTTGCAATCCTTTGAGGATTTCTTTTTTTTCTGATTCCTTTTTGAATCTATTTAAAAGTGAAATCTTTATAGGATATGGAGAAAATCTATTACTAATATTTTTCCAATGTTGTTGTGCGAGGATTGTCGTTGGTGCTAATAATATTACTTGTTTCCCTGATGTAATAGCTTTGAACATTGCTCTTATAGCTACTTCTGTCTTTCCATAGCCAACATCTCCACAAATTAATCTATCCATAGGAATATCTTTTTCCATATCATTTTTGATATCATTAACAGCCTTTATCTGATCAGGCGTTGGTTGATGTGGGAATGAATCCTCTAATTCATTTTGCCAAGGACCATCTTGTGGATATGAATATCCTTTTGATTTTTCCCTTTCTGCATAAAGTTTTAAAAGATCTACAGCTACTTTTTTAATTGCTTTTTTATTTTTTTCTTTTACTTTTTGCCATTCAGTTCCACCTAATTTATTTACTTTTGGATTTATATTTCCAGATGATCTATATTTGTTTATACTGCCAAGTTGATCAGCTGCGACGCTTATTTTCCCGTCTGAATATTGGATTACTAAGTAATCTCTGGATTCACCTGTGAGA
>CACNSV010000054.1 GCA_902623195.1 uncultured Prochlorococcus sp.
GTGGTGGTAAATATTTTTTACTGTCATAAAAAAAAGAGGGATTAACCCTCTTTCAGATAAAAAATTAAAATCTAAACTTTTTTCTTTGTGCCTTCAATAGCTTTTAGTTCAGTTTTTAACTCTTTTTCTCTTTCATCAAGATGTTTGACTTGAGCTTTGTATGCTTCTTCAAGCCTTTTCTTTTGATGACTAATTTCTTCAAGTTCATCTTGATTTTGCGTTCTTTGTAACTCCTTCATCTCACTATCAGAGATTACATATACGGGTCTATATGCAGGAGTATCAAAGAATAGATCAAACATTGAATACATTGTTTACCTCTGAATAAGTACATAACTATATTTGTATGAATAAGCAATATTTGTAATGTTACAAACCGAATGATTATATAGGGCAAATACACCGAACTTCGGTATACACTTCAAAACCGAATCGTGAAAACCGATAATCCATAGAGTAAAAATATAACTTAATTAATAAGTTTTCTACTTACACTATTGGACTATTTTTTCTATAGTGTGGCATTATTCCAAAAAAGACTAGGTACTTTACCAAAAATTTGACTTCATAATTAAATATTTGCTAAATAAGCTTCAGAGTATAGGTTTAACAATGAAAAAAGACATTTATACAAATATTAAAGATACAGATGCTTTGGAAAGTTTTTTTGAATGCATAACTTCTTGCAGTATTAATGCTGAGGGAGTGGATTGCACAACAGCTTGTTACACAAAACATCTTGAACCCAACAATGTTAATTATCCTTTGAAATTTTTATAAGCCAATAAATGAAACGCTTAATGGTTGTAACGCTTTTTAACAGCAAAACAATTTGAAAAATTCGGTATTTTCAAGTTTGATAATACAAGTTTACTTCTTGATAATAATTATTTAGGGAGTCTTCTTTTTGCCTTTTAGGATCATCAATAACGGTAATCCAACAAGCATTAGGCTCCCATCAATTAATAAAAAAGTATTCAGACTCATCAATCAATTCCCTTTGGGATATCCCAAGTTAGAGGTATCCCTTTCTTGATTGAGTCCTTTTTCATAATATCCATTTCTTTTCTCAACCTATTGTAATAAGCAAGTTCTTCTGGATCATCAGAGCCAAGACCATAACCCATGGTCGCGGCCAGATAAATCTTATGCATTCTGTAAGAACTTAAAGTCATACTGAAATTATAAATAATTCGAAAATAATATTGATGTTCAAGTAAAGTTGATTCAGAAATTTGAAAATCTAAATTTGGAAATAAATTAATCTTTCCTTTACTTATTCGAAGTATGTTAATCATCAGTTCAAATATTATTTTATGTCTTCAACGTTTTATATCGTTCATCATGAATTTAAGGCAGGAAAAGCTGAAAAATGGTGGGAAACAGCTTATGCAGCAATGGCCCCTGGCGGTGGATGGGACGATGCCGTGGCAGCTAATAAAAAAAAAGGATTTTATAACCATTCTGCAAATGCCGTAACTAAAACTGGCCCTGTATATTGTTTTTGGGAAGTAAAAGAAGGTATTTCTGCTGAGGAATTTCAGGAGTTTATAGATGGACCTTCTGGACCGGGGTTTGGACAAGATGCACTGATGAATATCTGCAAACCAATTGATACAGCTTTAATGAATGGAAAAACACCTTATCCACCAGTCTTTTCTTGATAATTGACATTAGATCTAAAATAGGGGCTATAACAACCCTCTTCTTTAATGGAACTGTTGCATCAGATATTTCCACCATGGCATATTTATTTAGATGTCTTTCTTCTAGGTGTTGGTTTATATGTTTATCTTAGAATTACGAAAAAAATAAATACCAAATAAATGACTTATATGTATGGCATAGCAATTACTTATGGTGTTGTTAGTTTGTTATTGCTTGGTGCGTTTGCATATATAACTTTTAAAATAACTTCTAAGAAATAAAAAATGAGAGCTATAGATTAAGATTTTTATGTTGGCCCAAAGGTGGGTCTATTACATTACCTACAGAGGAACAAAAGTTTATTGCTAATGAAACGCTTACTAATCCCACTACTAGCTGCACTCGCTTTTCCTACTATGGTGTCTGCAAATACTTATAACGATATGCTGATGAGAACAAGATAGCCTGAGTTATTAGATAATTAAAGCAATGGAATTAAATTTCAAAAAATAGATTATTTTGAAATGACTTGTTCTTCATTTATACAAGCAAATAATGAGCTGAAAAATTACTTTTACTTTTTCAGAGACGCAAACCTAACATAGATCTTTTTGAAATAAGAGCAAGTCTTAAACCAATTATTAAACAATGCAATGATGCAAGCATTTATTAATGAAATGCATATTTACTACACCGTTTTTATTGGGTTTAATTCCCTCTGCTAATGCAGGTATTAAATATTATCCTTTTTCAATTCCCTGTTTTTATATCCATTGCCTTATAGTCTGCTCATAATATTTAAAAGAACAATCAAAGGTACAAATGATAAATAATTTTTCCATCATAAAAAGAGGTTTTTATCTATCCAATTTTAGATATACTGTCAACAAGATATTACCTTTAGATGACTCTGTATGAGTAATTTAATTAATCCTTTAGCACTTGGAAAAGTTTTAAAGAATTATAATTTAACTCCTCAAAATAAACAGCAATTAGTTTTATTGTCCAAGAGGAAAATCTCAACTTGGTCAGCAATATATGTTTGCAAGAAAACTAGAATCTAAACAATCAGTAGTAGATCAACAGCAAAAACATCTATAAAAATAATAATGGACATTTCAACTAATACAGTTCTAAAACAAAATACTGCAAAAACAAAATATCCAGAAGCAAGAGTAATAGTATTAGATGATAATTTTAATACGTTTCAACATGTAGCAAATTGTCTTCTTATTATCATACCTGGAATGAGTGAAAAAAGATCGTGGGATCTTGCAGTGAAAGTAGACAAGACAGGTTCAGCAGAAGTATGGAGAGGACCTTTTGAACAAGCAGAGCTATATCATCAACAACTAGTCAGTAAGGGATTAACTATGGCACCACTTGAAAAAACTTGAAATTATTTATATAGAAAATAAATATATTTTTATAAAAGCTACTTTTGAAAATTTTTAAATAATGAGAATGATTTTGGAATAAGGCCTCCAGATTAGGATAAGTTAGATAAAGAGGAAAAAAAATTATTCGGCAAAAACTTTTATTATGATTTTTTTTAAAGATATAGAGAGCTTTTCTAAAACAGCGCTTCTTATTTGTTTCTTGCATTGTTTTCAATATATCTTAAAAAAAGAGAACTATTATGCGATCTAATTCAGATCAGCTGTCAACCATTAAAAATGAGAAACCCTCCTAGAAGTTGGTTTTCTAGAAGGGACTTTTAATCTCTTAAGAGGTTTGGCCTCAATAAATTGATAGCAAATTTTCAAAAGGAATTTCTTCGCATTGATTGTTTAATGGAAAGAATTTAAATGATATCTAGAATAAAGGTTATAAACATAACACATTCGATTGAGTTACTTATGTCGATATTAGTTACTTCCCCCTGTCCAGAAAGTACAGTTGAGGAATTAGGAATTAAAAACTGGCCAATATGGACATGTGAAGCAAGTACTTTTGATTGGACCTATGACGATAAAGAGACTTGCCTATTGCTTGAGGGCGAAGTAACCGTTACTCCAGACGGAGGCCAACCTGTGAAGTTTGGTGCTGGTGATCTAGTAATATTCCCAGCAGGAATGAACTGTAGATGGGATGTTCATCGCGCAGTTCGTAAGCATTATCGATTTGGTGATTAAAGTTATTAGCTACTAAGTTTTCACGGTGTGGTTATTAGAGAGTTGGGAGTACAGCCCTAGCTCTCTTTTTTTTAAAGAATCTATCGGTTTTTACGATTCGGTTTTGATGTGTAAACCGAAGTTCGGTGTATTTGCCCTATATAATCATTCGGTTT
>CACNSV010000055.1 GCA_902623195.1 uncultured Prochlorococcus sp.
TATCTGAAGATGATCAATTATTAAATAAAAATAATAAAATGAATTCAGATGCTAACAATTCAAATTACTCTAATAATAGAGAAAATGATCCTTGGATTTGAATAATGATAAATTCTTCAGACATGAATTCATATGATGTTGTACAAGCTCTCAAAATTGAAAATTTAACAAATAATGATTACCAAGAAATTTGTACGAGATTAGAAAGAGAACCTAATAGAACTGAACTTGGAATGTTTGGCGTTATGTGGTCGGAACATTGCTGTTATAGAAATTCAAAACCTTTACTTGCAAAATTTCCCGTAAAAGGTGACTATGTTCTTATTGGCCCAGGAGAAAATGCAGGAGTTATTGATGTTGGTCGTAATCAAAAATTAGTTTTCAAAATTGAAAGTCACAATCATCCTTCTGCAATAGAGCCTTTTCAAGGGGCAGCAACAGGTGTTGGAGGAATATTAAGAGATATTTTTACTATGGGTGCAAGACCAATAGCAGTTTTGAATTCTTTAAGATTTGGCAATATTGATAAACCTTCAAATATATCTTTATTAAAAGGAGTTGTTTCAGGAATCTCTCATTATGGTAATTGTGTTGGAGTTCCTACTGTGGGAGGAGAAATAAATTTTGATGAGAGTTATTCTGGAAATCCACTTGTAAATGTTATGGCTTTAGGTTTATTAGAAACGGATGAAATAGTATGTTCTGGCGCCAAAAATATTGGTGCTCCAGTTTTATATGTGGGAAATACAACTGGAAGAGATGGAGTTGGAGGAGCAAGTTTTGCTAGTTCTGAATTAACTTCTTCGTCATTAGATGATAGACCAGCTGTTCAGGTTGGTGATCCTTTTTTAGAAAAGAGCTTAATTGAGGCATGCTTAAGTGCTTTTAAAACAGGTGATGTTTTAGCAGCACAAGATATGGGCGCTGCTGGTATTACTTGTAGTAGCGCAGAAATGGCAGCCAATGGAGGTCTAGGTATTAGTGTTGATTTAGACTTAGTACCATCAAGAGAATGCAATATGACTGCTTATCAATATTTGCTCTCTGAGTCTCAAGAAAGAATGTTGTTGGTAGTTAAAGAGGAAAAGCTTAATACACTTATAAAAGAATTTCATAAATGGGGTTTATATGCCTGCGTTGTTGGAAAGGTTATAAAGGAGAAGGAGGTTATAATATCACATAAAAAACAAGTTGTAGCAAAAATACCTACTTCAGCTCTGTCTGATAAAACTCCTGTTAATTATCATAAGGTTTTAAAAAAAACACCTGATTATTTATTAAATAAATGGAAGTGGAGCGAAAATGAATTACCTAAAGATAAAAAAAATTCTATATATTCATTAAAATTTAAAAAGGAATTTTCTTTGTCAGAGATTATTTTATTTTTGTTGTCTAATCCTTCAATAGCTTCAAAAAGATGGGTTTTTGAACAATATGATTATCAAGTTCAGTTGAATACAATATTTAAACCTGGACAGTCTGATGCAGCAGTAATAAGATTAAGAGATCAAAATGTTAAAAGTAATAAAATAAATCATGAATACTCTGGAATAGCAGCTTCAGTTGATTGTAATAATAGATGGGTCTCTTTAGATCCATTAAGAGGTAGTATTGCAGCAGTTGCTGAATCAGCTAGAAATGTAAGTTGCGTAGGTGCTTTACCAGTAGCAATTACAAATAATTTAAATTTTGGATCACCTGAGACAGAAATAGGTTACTGGCAATTATCTAGTGCATGTGAAGGTATTTCAACTGCATGTGAAGCATTAGAAACTCCAGTAACAGGAGGAAATGTTTCTTTATATAATGAATCAATAGATGAAGAGGGGCATAAGAAACCAATTCAACCAACACCTGTCATAGGAATGGTTGGTATTTTAGATGATGTACAAAAAGCAGTTTCATCAGAATGGAAAAATATTAATGATGAGATATGGATTGTTGGATCTAGAGATTCAGAATTAACTTTAGGAGCTACTTCTTATTTAGAGTATTTTCATGGAAAAGTTACAGGTCGACCTCCTAGTTTAAATTTGATAGATGAGAAATTATGTCAAAAGTTTATTAGAAATGGTATTTTAAAAAATCTTATTATATCTAGCCATGATATTAGTGACGGTGGTTTAGCTATTGCATTAGCAGAGGCCTGTATTTTGTCTGGGAAAGGCGCTTTGATTAATCTTGTGGGAGTTGAAAGAAAAGATACGCTTCTTTTTGGTGAAGGGGGATCAAGAATTATTTTTTCAATACCACATTTAAAAAAAAATGAATGGATTAAATTTGTTTCTGAAGAAAGTAAAAACTTTACAGACAGTGTTTACGTAACAAAAATTGGAATCGTTACACAGGATATATTAAAAATAAAGATTTTAGATAATATTCTTTGTGATTTAAAAATTAGCACATTAGCTGATAAATTTAATAATGGTTTATCAAATAATTTTTAATAATGATTGCAATATATAAATTTGAATTAAAAAATTAATTATGTGCGGAATTGTAGGAATTATTTCTTCAGAAGATGTAAATCAACAAATATACGATAGTCTTCTACTTCTTCAGCACAGAGGTCAGGATTCAACAGGAATTGCTACTATGGATAATTCCATGTTTCATATCTATAAAGCAAAAGGTCAAGTCACTACGGCTTACAGGACGAGAGATATGAGAAATCTTATTGGTAAAATTGGATTAGGGCATGTTAGATATGCTACAAAAGGCTCTGCCGAAAGCATTGAAGAAGCACAGCCTTTTTATGTTAATGCACCTTACGGAATAGTTTTAATTCATAATGGTAATCTTACAAACACAAGAGAATTAGAAAAACAGTTATTTAATATAGATAGACGTCATACCAATTCATCTAGCGATACAGAAATGTTATTAAATGTTTTCGCTACTGAATTACAATCTCAAGTGCAAAATCAAGAGTTAGATCCTAATCATATTTTTAAAGCAGTACGTTCTTTACATCAAAGAATTCAAGGTTCGTATGCTGCGATCTCATTAATTTCTGGTCATGGAATATTAGCATTTAGGGATCCTTTTGGTATAAGACCTTTGGTTATTGGTAAAAGAATATCTGCAGACAATAAAGAGGAATGGATGATTGCAAGTGAATCTTTGGTTTTAGAAAATAATGACTATAAAATAGAAAGAGATGTTAATCCTGGTGAAGCGGTTTTTATAAGTAATCAAGGTGAATTTTTTTCACAGCAATGTTCAGATAATCCTAAATTATTTCCTTGTTCATTCGAGTATGTTTACTTAGCCAGACCAGATTCAGTAATGAATGGTATTTCTGTATATAAAGCGAGATTAAAAATGGGTGATTTTTTAGCAGAAACTATTAAAAAAACAATAAGAAGTGGTGATGTCGATGTCGTGATGCCAATTCCTGATTCTTCTAGACCTGCTGCAATGCAAGTTGCACGCCAATTAGCAATAGAATATAGAGAGGGTTTTTTTAAAAATAGATATGTAGGCAGAACGTTTATAATGCCAGGCCAACAAAAAAGAAAGCAATCTGTTAGACAAAAACTTAATGCAATGAGCACGGAGTTTAAAAATAAAAATGTATTAATAGTTGATGATTCGATTGTCAGAGGTACTACTTCTAAACAAATTGTTCAGATGGCAAAAGATGCTGGAGCAAATAAAGTATTTTTTA
Source organism: uncultured Prochlorococcus sp. (assembly GCA_902623195.1). Taxonomy (GTDB): domain Bacteria; phylum Cyanobacteriota; class Cyanobacteriia; order PCC-6307; family Cyanobiaceae; genus Prochlorococcus_A. The sequence continues at coordinate 3,671 of CACNSV010000055.1, forward strand.
CATCTGCAGCACCACCCGTACGCTATCCTCATGTTTACGGTATTAATATGCCAACTCGTGAAGAATTGATAGCTCATAATAGATCAATAAGTCAAATAGCTGAAAGATTAGAAATTGATAATTTGGTTTATCAAAGTATAGAAAATTTAAAA
>CACNSV010000056.1 GCA_902623195.1 uncultured Prochlorococcus sp.
TGATAAGAAATGGATTAATAATTTCTACAATTTTAATTTTAAATTTCATATCTAATAATTTATTTCTATCGGTTAAAGAATTATTGCTATTATGGATTATTCTTACTGGTTTTAACATAGTAGTTAGATTTATTTTAAGAGATCTTCTCATATTTGGAATCTTATTTAATTCAAAAAATAAGAAAAAAGTAATCATCTATGGAGCTGGTTCTGCTGCTGCATTATTAGCTTCTAATCTATTAACAACAAATAAATATATAATCAAATATTTTGTAGATGATAATAAAAATATTTGGGGACGTAACATCAATGGTATTAGTATTAAACCTCCATCTACATTAAAAAAAATAAATGAAAAAGTGGATGAAATATATTTAGCAATTCCATCATTAAAATTAATAGAAAAAAGAAGAATATTAATGAATTTAAAAGAGTTTGATATTCCTGTTTTAGAGATACCATCTATAGAAGATATCACTAATGGGAAATTAAATATCAACAATTTAAAACCTATTAAAATTGAAAATCTTTTAGGAAGAGATGTAACAATTTCAAAAAGTAAAATCTCAGAACAATTCATAGGACTTTCAATATTAATTACGGGAGCAGGCGGATCTATAGGAAGTGAAATTTGCAGACAAATAATTAATACAAAAGCTAAAAGAATTATTATGTTAGACAATAGTGAAAATAATTTATATGAAATTAATCTAGAATCAAAGAAAATATCAAAATCAGATATTGAGCTTATTCCTATCTTAGGAAATGCTAGTGATTCAATATTGACAGAGGAAATTTTTAGAAAATATAAAGTTGATGTTGTTTATCATGCCGCTGCTTATAAACATGTGCCTTTAGTTGAAGCATTTCCTCTGCAAGGTTTAAAAAATAATGTTTTTTCTACGATATCACTTTGTAAAGCGGCAAGAAGAGCTAACGTTAGTAAATTTATCTTGGTTTCTACTGACAAATCTGTAAGACCGACAAATGTTATGGGGGCCTCTAAAAGATTAGCTGAGCTTGTTGTTCTTGCTAATGCTGAAGAAGCTTCAATTAAAAGTACAAATTTAAAAACAAATTTCTCTATGGTTAGATTTGGAAATGTTTTGAATTCTTCAGGTTCAGTTGTACCACTTTTTCTAAATCAAATTGCGGAAGGAGGTCCTATCACACTTACGCATCCTGATATAAATAGATATTTTATGACTATTCCTGAAGCTGCACATTTAGTACTGCAAGCTTCACTTCTTTCGATAGATGGTGGAGAAGTATTTTTGTTAGATATGGGAGCTCCTATTAGAATAATAGACTTAGCTAGAAAGCTTATAAAATTAAGTTCTTTAACTGAAAAGAATCCCTCTAATCCTGATGGAGATATTGAAATAAAGATTAAAGGTTTGAGGCCAGGAGAAAAACTTTTCGAAGAAATGCTTATAAATGATAATGCACAACCTTCTGGCCACCCACAAATATTCAAAGCTAGAGAAGAATTTATAAAAGCTAAAGTATTATGGCCTCAAATACAATTGTTAAAAGAAAACTTAACTTCTAATAATACAGAAGTAGCTTTAGATATTCTTCAGAAATTAGTCCCTGAATGGGTGAGATATAATAAAGAAATAAAAAAAGAAGATCTTTAAGAATTTTTAATAGATTTTATGAGAAATAAATATTTAGTCACATTGGTTATTGGTACAAGACCAGAGGCTATAAAATTAGCACCTGTTATAAAAGTTTTTTGTAATTCAAATAAATTTGAAATAAGAGTAATATTAACTGGTCAGCATCAAGATATGGTTCTCGAGATATTTAAATTATTTAATATTAAAACGAATAAGAACTTAAATATTATGAATCATTCTCAAAACTTAAATATATTATTTTCAGATATGATGCATAAATTAAATCAAGAACTTTGCACTTATAGGCCAAATTTATTAGTAATTCAGGGCGATACATCTAGTGCGTTTGCTGGAGCTTTAACAGCTTTTAATTTAAAAATACCTATAGCTCATGTTGAAGCAGGTTTAAGAACAAATGATTTATACCAACCATTTCCAGAGGAAGCAAATAGAAGAATTATCTCTCAAATATCTACATTACATTTTGCTCCGACAATAAAAGCGGCAGAGAATTTAAAAAAGAATTACATAACAGAAAATGTATTTATAACAGGTAATACAGTTATAGATGCTTTAATTCAGGAATCCAAAAAGAATAAATGTCCTGATTTTTTAAAATCTAAAACAAATCAAGATCAATTGATTCTCGTCACCGTACATAGAAGAGAAAACTGGGGAAACAATCTTAAAGACATATGTAAATCAATATTAAAATTATTGAAAATGAACAAAAACGCTTACTTTGTTATTCCAATGCACAAAAATAAAATAGTAAGAAATATAATTTTAGAATTACTTTCAAATAATAAAAGAATTATTTTAAAAGAGCCTTTAAAGTATGATGAATTAATAGCAACTATGAAAAAAAGTCATTTTATAATGACTGATTCTGGAGGAATTCAAGAAGAAGCTCCTTCTTTAGGAAAGCCTGTTTTAGTTTTAAGAAACAAAACAGAAAGAGAAGAAGCAATTAATTGCGGCAGTGCAAAATTAGTAGGCACAAATCAGACTAAAATATGTGAAGAAAGTATTAAATTACTTGAAGATAATAATTACTATAAAAAGATGTCAATTAAAACAAATCCTTTTGGGAATGGAAAAGCAAGTGCCTTAATTCTTAGTATTTGCGAAGCTTATATTGAAGAGGATTTATAGTGCTTAAGATTAGCAATATTTCAATATTATTAATAATCTTTTTATCTCTTTTAGGATCCATTCTTACAAATACAACTTTACTGAGTTTACAAATAATTTCAGAAATATCCTTAATAGCAATATTCATTTTTTTAAGCTTTAATATAAGATTAAAACGTTATGAAATATATATACTTATTAGCTTCTGTATAACTTATTTGTTTGCCTATCCTCAACTAGGCCATAAACTTTTTGAGACATCTATTAAAAATGCTTTTCAAGGTTTATTTTCATTAATAATAATTCCAAAGCTCATTTATAACAAAACTTTAGCTAAAAAAGTTTTTAATTTATTTTTTTATTTTAATATTATTTTAACTATTTTTTATATAAAGACAGATTTATTTTCTCAAAATCAATCAATTTCATCAGGTGGAGGTTTATTTCTTAATTTTCACTTTAATGCATATCTGCTAGGTATTTGGGCAATAACTATTTTAAATTCTTTTGACTATAAACAAATATTAATAGGGTTTTCAATTCTTCAAACTACCTCAAAGACGAGTTTGATTTCATATATTTTATCAGTTATCTATTTTTATAAAGAATATTTCTATATAAAAATAAAGCAAATTAAAAGGATACATATCATATCTTTTCTTAGTATCTCCTTTTTATTAACTCTATTTCTTATAAGCTCTAATATTGAAGAATTTAAAAGTTTCATATTTATGATGGGACTAAAATGGCGGGACAAGAGTTTATATATACTTGTTGATCAAATAACAAATATTGATTTGTTTAAAAATAGTTTTAGCATCCTACCAGGTAATTTTGAGGAATTTGATAAAATAAGAATTATTTCAAAGTACTCTAATAATGATGGTATCGGTATCTCAAATGAGATTGGGTATTTTTATTACTTAAAAATA
>CACNSV010000057.1 GCA_902623195.1 uncultured Prochlorococcus sp.
CCAAGAGGAAGTAATGAACTTGTAAAGTTTATTCAGTCAAATACAAGGATTCCCGTTTTAGGTCATGCTGATGGTGTATGCCATCTTTATATTGATAATCAAAGTAATATTAATTTAGGAATAAAAGTTGCATTAGATAGCAAGGTACAATATGCAGCAGCATGTAACGCAATAGAAACTTTATTAATTCATAAGGATATAGCGGAGGAGTTTTTATCGAAAGCAATACCAGTATTTAATTCAAAAAATATCGAATTAAGAGGGGATGAAAAGTCAGTATCTTTAGGTGTTAAATTATCCGCAGATTCTAAGGATTGGAGTACAGAATATCTGGATTTGATTTTGTCAATAAAGATTGTAGATAATTTGAATGATGCAATTGATCATATACAAACTTTTGGATCAAAACATACTGATGGAATCATCACAGAAAATTCTAATACCGCATCTTTATTTATGAATGCAGTAGATAGCGCTGGGGTTTTTCATAATTGTTCCACAAGATTTGCTGATGGATTTCGATATGGATTTGGAGCTGAGGTAGGAATCAGTACTCAGTCATTGCCACCGAGGGGACCAGTTGGTTTAGAGGGATTAGTTACATATAAATATTTTTTAACTGGCAAAGGACATATTGTTGATGATTTTGCTACAGGGAAGGAAAATTTTATTCATGAAGATCTATGAAAAAAGGCTTTTTAAAAATAGAAAAAATTGAATTATGGGCAAGAGTAGGAGTCTTAGAACATGAAAGGAAATTAGGTCAATTATTTAACTTAGATATTCTTTTATGGTCAGACTTTGATTCATGTAGTGAGAATGATGATATAAAATCAACTTTAGATTACTCTTTAATAATTCAGAAAGTAAAATCCCATTCAAAAATTTTTTCTTGTTTTACCATTGAGAAATATTCTGAGGAAATTATAAAGATCATTCGAATTGGATTTAATCCAGATCGAATCAAAATAACATTAACGAAGTGTAGGCCACCTATTGATGGATTTAACGGCAAAGTATCTATCGTGAAATACTTCGAAAAGTAATAAATATGAAATCAAATAATAGGCCAATAGTTTTGATACATGGATTATGGAATACGTCAGACATCTTTAAATCCTTGACTAAAAAATTAGATCAATACTCAATCGATTATTTTGCCCCTACACTTCAGCATGACTTTGGAAAGGTTTCAATTATTGACTTAACAAAATTCTTAAATCAATTGATACTTAATAAATATGGTTTAGATAAGGAAATTGATTTATTAGGATTTTCTATGGGTGGTATTATCGGAAGTTATTGGTTGAAATATTTTGAGGGAAATAAAAGAATAAATACATTTATAAGCGTGGGATCTCCTCACCTTGGGACATTAACTGCTCAAATAGTACCAAGATTTCCTTTAAAGGGGATCTCGGAAATGAAAATAAATAGTAAATTGTTAAAAGATCTTTATGCTTCAAATGATTTTCTGGAAAATGTAAATTGTATAAGTTTCTTTACAAATTGGGATTTAATGGTTTTCCCCGGTTGGAAAGCTCATTTGCCTAAAGGTAATAAATACTCCCTAAATATTTTTAAACATAAAAATCTTATGAAAAACCAATATGCAATAAATGAAATTGTAAAAAAGATAATAAATTAGTTTATAAACCCAAGTGTCTTATTAAGGGTTCTGTTTTTGGTTCACGACCTCTAAATAATTTAAAGATTTCTAATGGAGGTAAACTTCCTCCAAGACTTAAGATGGTTTCCTTAAATTTTTTCCCAATTTCTTTTATCTTTTGATCATTTTCCAAACCAGCTTCTTCAAACATAGAAAATGCATCAGCACTTAAAACTTCTGCCCACTTGTAGGAATAATATCCAGCCGAATAGCCTCCTGCAAAAATGTGACTAAAGCAGCAAAGAAACTTATCCTCGTTAATAGGTGTTAATAAAGTTGTGTTTTTTGCGATATCTCTTCTAATCTCATCAGAATTTAATTCTTTATAAGAAGACAAATTGCTATGCAACCTTAAATCGGTTATTGCGAAATGTAGCTGCCTTAATGTACCTAACCCACAATTAAAAGTTCTATTAGCACAAAGTTTCTCATAATCTTCTTCATGTAATTTCTCACCGGTTTGATAGTGCTTAGCAATATTTAGCAAGGTTTTCTTATCAAAACACCAATTTTCCATGAATTGGCTAGGGAGTTCTACTGCATCCCATTCGACATTATTTATTCCCGCAGCTTGAGGTAAATCTATTGTTGTGAGCATATGCTGTAGTCCGTGACCAAATTCATGAAATAACGTCTGAACCTCTTCGAAACTCATTAAGCTTGGCTTATTCTTTGAGGGTGGCGTTTGATTACATACGAGATAGGCTACTGGGACTATATGATTTCCTCCTGAATCAATATTTTTATTTAAACATTCATCCATCCAAGCCCCACCTCTTTTTGATTCCGGACGTGAAAATGGATCTAAATAAAATGAGGCGATTTTATTATTGGAATTATTATAAATATTAAAGAAAAGAACATCTTCATTCCAAACAGGTGCCTCTCCATTTGCTTCAATTACTTTAATATCAAAGAGCTTCTCGCATAGTCTAAATAATCCTTTCAAAACATCTTCAAGTGGGAACCATGGTCTTAAGGCTTCTTGATCTAAATTAAGTTTTTCCTTTCTTAAAAGTTCAGACCAATAACTAATATCCCAAGGCTGTAGCTGATTGTCAGCATTAAATCCGTTTGTGTGAGCAAAGTTATTCAAATTCTTTAACTCCAGTTCAGCTGCCTTGAAAGATGGCTCTCTTAATTCCTCTAAAAGTTTTTCGACATTATCTATTTTCCCTGCCATTTTGGTTGACAAACTTAATTCAGCCCAACTCTCATATCCTAGAAGTTTTGATTGTTTAGTTCTTAGAGTTAAAATCTCTTCAATAATTTCATTGTTATTTTCATTGCCTTTAGAAGCTCTACTTACAAAAGCTTTATATAGTTTTTCTCTTAAAGAGCTATCTTCTGCGTAACTCATAAAGGCTGTATAAGTTGGAATATCCAGGCTCAATTTCCAGGGGCCATCTTGTGAATTAATGTTGCCCTCTTTTTTAAAATGTTTTTGAGCAGATAAAGCCATCAATTCAAGAACTCTTTCTGGTAAACCTTTTATTTGAGATTTACTCTCTAAAATTAAAAACCATTTATTTGTAGCATCAAGGACATTATTACTAAATTTTGTTGATAATTCTCCTAATCTTTCTGATATTGCATTGTACTCTTTTTGATCAGATTCATTTAAAGAAATACCACTATGTTCCATATCAATAATCTCTTTGTCTAAAATTCTTTTTCTAGTCAAATCCAGATTATTATCTTCTCTCAATATTTTTAAAGCTTTATATATTATTTTACTTTGACCAAACTTATTTCCAAGATTTATTACATTTGGAAGAAATTTTGCGTAAACGTCTCTTAGTTGTTCAGAATTCTTAACTGAATTTAAATGACTGATAACTCCCCAACTCCATCTAAGTTCTTCATTTATCTTATTAAGAGGGTTCATTATCTTTACCCAATCTAAATTTTCATTAATTATTAATGAAGAAAATACAG
>CACNSV010000058.1 GCA_902623195.1 uncultured Prochlorococcus sp.
GTAATTTATTTGTCAATAATGTATCAAAAATGTTAATTGTTTAGTGTTCTGTTGATTTCTTTTTTGCATACATTTACATTGAATGAATGTATAGTTTTAGTTTCTAAACCACTATTCTCTGATACTTCAACCTTTGCATTACAATCATCCTGCTTAAAAGCCATATAGCTTGGAGTAATCAATTTTGCATCATTTAATTTTGAATTAATATTTTTATATTCTTTCATTATTAATGTTAATGCTTCAATTTCTACAGAAAATGAATCATTTGAATAGACGTATAGTGGCAATATAAATAATGTGGAAAAAATCGAGAAAATTAACTTTTTCATATCAATATTTATAGTTTATTTTTTTTATAACGCAAATTTCTTTATAGGAACATAGGTATATTTGTACCAATCATATTAACTTTAAGAGTTTAAATTTTTTAAAATATAGATATGATTTAACTTTTTATGTTTTTAATATTTATTAGATCTTTTTTTTAATATTTAATTATTTATTGAACTTTATCTGAAAATTATCTAACTAATTTCAACAATATTATTTTCAGAAATTAATGCCCATTTCTTAAAATGTTTTTTACACAAATAACCACCAGTCAGATCGCCAAAGGACGGTAGATATAGATTATTGTTAAATGAATCAAAAGCAAAACATTTAAAAGAAAATTGATCTTGGTTATTTTTTAAAATTAATTTTGGATGATAATGTCCACAAATATTTAATATATTTTTATTGTCTTTTTTAGTAGTTGGTTCATGAGTAAACAGAAGATTTAATGATTTTTTTTCTTTTAAGTAAGATATATTATTAATTTGACAACCTTTATCATGATTTCCTTCTATTAATTCAATTTTATTTTCAAAAATTTTAAAAAGTCTTTCCACTTTATAAATTAGATTTTTATTTAGGGAATACTTACTATGAAATAAATCACCTAAAATAACTAACTTGCTTGGTTTGAATTGATTTATTAATTTATAAATTCGATTTATATTATTTTCGTCTTCATTATTTGTTAAAGGAATACCATTCAATTGAAAATACTCTGCTTTCCCAAGATGTACGTCACTTATAAGCAATTCTTTTGTTATGGGGATAAATAAAGCTTGATTAGCATAAAGTTCTAATTTTGTACCATTCCAATAAAAATTAAAATAAGGGCATGTTTTATTATTTTTCATAAGATTTTATTAATTTATTTACTCTTTCTTCTATAGTTTCATTACTTAATGTATTATTTAACCTTTCTACAAGTAACGGAAATGCAAATGGGCTAGGACTCTTTGTCTCATTAAGAATAAGATCTAATTTACTCATTCTTTGAAGACAGGAATTAATTCGGTCAATTTCCAATTGATTCTTTTTAACTTCGTCGTATGACTGCTTTAGTAATAAATGATTATTTTCGTACTTATTAAAAACTTCAAATAATAAATTTGAGCTGATGATTAACTGATTAGATGTTTTTAATTTGGAAGGATTATTGTTATTAATTAAGCCACTTATTTGAGCAATATTTTTAAAGTTATTTTTAGTTAATTCTGATAAATTAATTGCATTTTCTAAATCTTTTGCCAAGTTTTTACTACTCATAAAATGAGATAAATAGTTTTTTAACAATTTAAAATCATAGTTTTCTGTTGAAGTTATACTAAAGCCGAAATCATTTGAGTTTATGCTGAAGGTGGCTTTATTTAGATTCGCAAATCTTAATGCCCATAAGAATGCAATACCTTCATTAACAAATTTTCCTTCTAAAGGAAAAACAAATAATGTTTTAAATCCTTTATGACAATAAATTTCTGTAAGTAATTGATTCTCCTTTGGGATATTGGAAATTTCCTTCTGCTTTTCTAATATAGGTAATAAGGATTTCAATTCCTCATTCATAAATCTTTTGCATCTAAATAATTCATTTGTATGACTTATTTCTTTTCTTATATTTTTACTGAGTAGATCAGATATAACCATTTGTCCGCCAATCCAAGCAGGGATCATTGAGCTTTTTTTTGAAGATTTTTTTACATATAAAATATTATCTCTAATTTTTATAAATTCGAGCATTTTCCCAGCAAAGAAAAAAGTATCACCAATCTTTAATTTAGAAGCAAAAATTTCTTCTAAACTTCCTAATGATTTTCCTTTTATGTATTTAACTATTATTGATTTATCACTAGTAATTGTTCCAATATTAAATTTATGAATTCTAATTAATGTTTTATCTTTCACTATATATTTAAAATTATTTTTGTTATTAAATTCATAAATTTTTTCTATCTTTTTGAATTTTGGATAGGCTTTAAGACATCTTCCCCCATATTCCAAAAAGTCTAAGCACCAATTCCAATCTTCATCTTTTATATTTCTATAACTAAGGCAATTTTTTATTCTTTCTTTTTCTATATTTGGATCAAAACCTGGACCACAAGCAAGAGTTACTAAATGCTGCAGAAGTACATCATATGATAATTCAGGAATATTTATTTTTTCTGTAACGCCCTTATTTATTAACCTTCGCATTGCACTAACTTCTAATAATTCAAGAGCATTTGTTGGCATGAATAATATTTTTGATATACCTCCTGGTTTATGTGCGCTCCTACCAGCTCTTTGTATAAGACGAGCTATATTTTTAGCACTTCCTATTTGAACGATTTGATCAACTGGTTGAAAGTCTACTCCTAAATCAAGAGAGCTAGTACAAACTACCCATTTTATACTTCCCTCTTTTACTCCTTCTTCAACTAATTTTCTATCTTCTTTATCTAATGAACCATGATGAAGAGCAATATTCTCTTCCATTTCTGGGTTGAAATATCTTAGACATTGAAACCACCTTTCAGATTGATTCCTTGTATTTGTAAATATTAATGTACTTTTACTTTTATCAATTTCTTTTATAAGTGATTTATGACTTTTAATTCCTAAATGTCCACTCCATGGGAATGTACCAATTTTTTCTGGAATAACGCTCTTTATTTCGATGTCTTTGACTATATTACTTTTTATTATTTTAGGTTTTTTATAACTTAATCCTAATATTGAAATAGCGGCCTCTTCTATATTCCCAATAGTTGCACTCATAGCCCATATTTGAATATTTTGATTATTTCCTCTTAGCCAACTTAAAGCCAGTTCACATTGATTACCTCTTTTACAACCCATTAATTCATGCCATTCGTCGATTATAATTGAAAATAAATTAGTAAATAATTTATTTGCTTCTTTATTTGCAATTAATAAAGTTAGTGATTCAGGAGTTGTTATTAAGATGTTAGGAGGTTTAATTATTTGTTTTCTCTTTTCATAATTAGAAGTATCACCATTTCTAATTCCTACTGAAATATTGGCATCGAAAAATTGAATAGCGTTAATTATAGATTTTTTTAAATCTCTACTTAAAGCCTTTAATGGAGTAACTAATAAAATATTTATACCTTTTGAAAAATCTTGTTCTTTTAATTTTAAAAGTGGACCCATTAAGGCAGCATATGTTTTACCACAGCCTGTTGGTACTTGTATAATTCCACTTTCACCTCTTGAATAAGAATCCCAAGCCTCAAGCTGAAAGTCTAAAGGTTGCCAATTATTTTTCTT
>CACNSV010000059.1 GCA_902623195.1 uncultured Prochlorococcus sp.
TCCCAAAAGATTATTCAAAAGGCTATGGCAGACTTTAATACCCATATTCTCATATATTTTTTTCGTTGGTTTAGATAAGATTACTGGTAAATTAAAAAGTGAATCTCAAGCAAGATTCAGAGCTAATCAACTTACAAATTTACTTGTTGAACTTGGTCCGGCTTTTGTAAAAGCTGGACAAGCATTATCAACTAGACCTGATATTATTCCAGTTGTTTTATTAGAAGAATTATCACAATTACAAGATCAACTTCCAGGTTTTAGTGGTGATAAAGCTATGGAACTAATTGAAGAAGATTTAAATAGAAATATTAAGGATATTTTTTTAAAAATAGATAAAGAACCTATCTCTGCTGCTTCATTAGGACAAGTTCATAAAGCCATTTTGAAAGATGGACAGTTTGTAGCAGTTAAAGTTCAGAGACCAGGACTAAGAGAACAGATTACTTTAGATTTGTATATTGTAAGAAATATTGCTTTTTGGCTTAAAAATAATATCGGCCTGATAAGAAGCGATCTTGTTGCCTTAATAGACGAGCTTGGTAAGAGAGTATTTGAAGAAATGGATTATATAAATGAAGCAGAAAATGCAGAAAAATTTAGAGGTATGCATGAAAAAAATAACAGAATAGCTGTTCCAAAAATTTATAACGAACTAACTTCCAGAAGAGTTTTAACTATGGAATGGATAGAAGGAACTAAGTTAACAAATCTCGATGATGTAAAAAAACTTGGTATAGACCCAGATGAAATGATAGAGATTGGCGTTCAATGTAGCTTAGAACAACTTTTAGAGCATGGATTCTTTCATGCAGATCCTCATCCTGGTAATTTATTAGCGTTAGAAGATGGAAGATTATGTTATTTAGATTTTGGAATGATGAGTGAAGTCTCAAGAGATTCACGCTCTGGATTAATTCAAGCAGTTGTTCATTTAGTTAATAAAAATTTTGATAAACTTTCACACGATTTTGTTAAATTAGGTTTTCTTTCTAATGAAGTAAATTTGGAACCTATAGTTCCAGCTTTTCAAGATGTATTTGTAAATGCAATTGAATTAGGTGTTTCAAAAATGGATTTTAAAAGTGTTACTGACGATATGTCTGGAGTAATGTATAAATTTCCTTTTAAATTACCTCCATATTATGCACTTATAATTAGATCACTAATTACTCTAGAGGGAATAGCATTAAGTGTTGATCCTGATTTTAAAATCTTAGGTGCTGCATATCCTTATTTTGCTAAAAGATTAATGGAAGATCCAGATCCTCAACTAAGAGAAAGTTTAAAAGAAATGCTGTTCGATCAAAAACAATTTAAATGGGATAGACTTGAAGACTTATTATCTAATGCTGCAAAACAGACTAATTTAGATCTAGAAAAACTACTTGATGAAGTTATAAATCTACTCTTTTCTCAAAAGGGAGGTTTTCTTAGAGATGAAATAATAAATGGATTAACCAATCAAATTGATAAAATCAATTGGAATGTTATTAAAAATATTAATTATTATTTACCAAAATCATTAAAAAATAATATTATTCAAAATCATAATACAACAAGTGATATTATCTTCTCTATTGAACCATTTACTAAATTTTTAGATGTATTACAAAAAGTACCGGGGTATTCAATAGAAATTTTTCTTAAAAGAATTCCTAGACTTCTTAACGAACCATATACGAAAGAAATGAGTTTTAAAATAGCTCAAAAAGTGACAGAAAAAAGTGTCGTTAGATTAGTAAAAATTGCAGCAGGAACAAGTATTTAAAATGAACCTACAAAAAAGTTTAATTTATAAATTCCTTTTATGTTCTATTTTAATTAATCCATTCCTGTTTATGAATAAAGTGCAGGGCGCAGAACAAATAAAAATAACGTATAGTATTTTTTCTAGAACAGTCAGCGTTAACTCACTTAAAAAGTATTCTTTAACAGGCAAAGCAGAAAAGAAATTAAAAAGACTTTTAAGAACTACAAATGCCTCTAATAAAGAAATTCTTAATATTTTAAATAAAAATTTTGATATTCCCCTGCCAATTGCCAGCAAACTCCTTTACTCTGAAATAGGAAATATTGTTCTAGCAAGATTATCCGAAATATTACATCCTCCAAAAGCAAGAGATGAAATAACTGGAAAATTAGCATTAAGATCCAGTGTTATTAAAGGTCTTTATATGGGAGAAGGAAAAATTAATCTTATAAGATTTTTTGAAAGTTACCCTACAAAAACTGTAATTATAAATATAACTGCATTAAGTAAAATTTTAAATAAAGTAGAATCAATAAATGAACTATTAAAATTTTTCACTAATTCTCCTCTTAATAAAATCAAAGACAGTTAACTCCTAATTATGATATTCAATTCAATTAAACAAAAATTAAGTCCAACATTCAAAAAAAGAAATTGGCCGGGTCTTATTAATGCCTACAAGAGTTATTTACCCATAACAAAAGAGACTCCTATTATTACTTTAAAAGAAGGTAATACACCTTTGATTTTTAGTGAAAATCTAAGCAATTTAATAGGAAATAATACAAAAGTTTATCTCAAATATGATGGTTTGAATCCTACTGGATCTTTCAAAGACAGAGGAATGACAATGGCTATCAGCAAAGCGAAAGAAGAAGGATGCGAAGCTGTTATTTGTGCTAGCACAGGAAATACTTCTGCATCTGCAGCCGCTTATGCTTCTAGGGGTGGTTTAAAATCATTTGTATTAATTCCTGACGGGTATGTAGCACAAGGTAAGCTTGCGCAAGCTTTAATGTATGGAGCTGAAGTATTATCGATTAAAGGAAATTTTGATGATGCATTAGAAATTGTACAAAAACTCTCAAAAGAATATCCAATAACTCTTGTAAATTCTGTTAATCCTTATAGAATTGAAGGCCAAAAAACTGCTGCTTTTGAAATAATGGATGACTTAAAAAAATCCCCTGATTGGTTATGTATTCCCATGGGGAACGCAGGAAACATCACTGCCTACTGGAAAGGTTTTAACGAGTACTATAAAAAAAATAAAAGATACAACTTACCTAAAATGATGGGATTTCAATCTTCAGGTTCTGCTCCATTGGTTGAAAATATAATAGTAAAAAACCCTGAAACTATAGCAACTGCTATTAGAATTGGAAATCCAGTTAACAGAGAGAAAGCAAAAATTGTTAAAAAAGAAAGTAAAGGCGATTTTCAATCAGTAACAGATGAAGAAATCATTAATGCTTATAAAATACTTGCAAAAGAAGGTGTGTTTTGCGAGCCTGCAAGTGCAGCCTCAGTAGCAGGATTAATTAAAAATAAAAACAGAATAAAGAAAGACTCTTTAATTGTCTGCATTTTGACAGGTAATGGATTAAAAGATCCAGAATGCGCTATTAAAAATAATGATGCAAATTTTCAAAATAATATTGAACCATCGACAAATAATATTTCAAAAATTCTTGGATATTAATAGTGGTCAATAAAAAAAGTGGTTGTGGAAA
>CACNSV010000060.1 GCA_902623195.1 uncultured Prochlorococcus sp.
AAAACTAGCAAAAATATTTTTTGAGGTTTTATAAGACTCTCGTTTTTCACTTGGTGTATTATTTTGATTATCCATAATTTATTTATTCAAAAGTTAATCTTGAAATCAAATATTCTTGAATTTTTAGCATATTCTCTAATTGATTTTGATCTTGGTGATCCCATCCTAATAAATGCAATAATCCATGACTAGCTAACCAAATCACTTCTTGTTCAACAGAACTATTATATTCCATTGATTGTTTTAGTGCCGTTTCCAAAGATATAAAAATATCTCCAAATTCTGCAGAATTAAGATCATAGAGTGAATCCTCTTTAGAAAGTATGGGGAAAGAAAGAACATCAGTGGGTCCAAATTTATTAAGCCATGTTTGATTTAAATCCGATATTTTTAGATCATCAACAATTTCAAAACTTAATGAAACAGATTTTATATTTAATAAGTAATTTGGCAAAAACTGCTTAAATTCATTTAATAGAATATTAATCCACCTCAAAAAAGTATTCTCCCAAAAATCATGTTCAAAAATATATTGTTTGATCCCAGTCACATTAATCTTATTTGGCTTTATTTCACAAGAGTTTTTAAATACCAATTCAATGTTTTCAATAGAATTATGATGATTACTCATATTTCTTAAACGGGTATATTTGGTTTACCCAGAGTTGCCAATAATATTAATATCCCAAATAATATTAAAAAAGTTACACCAAAATGAACCAAACTTTTAGAACCTTTTCTAACCATATTTCTCATTGCTAATTTGATGAAACTGGGAGGTGCGACCTTCTTTTCCATATTTTCTTGTTTAGTCATAATTTTTATATTTTTTCTGAAGAAACATTTAAACGCAATAATCCATATATGAAATTATCTATATTCCCATTCAAAAACCCTTCAACATCAGTGCTTTCTTGATTAGTTCTAAGATCTTTGACTAATTGATAAGGATTAAAAACATAATTTCTAATCTGGTTACCCCAGGCGGCTTCGACAATCTCACCCTTTATGTCTGCTATTTCCTCTGCTCTCTGTTCTTTAGCAATAATTAGTAACTTTGATTTAAGAAGAAGCATTGCCTTTTCTTTATTTTGCAACTGTGATCTTTCCTGTGTACAGCGAACAGATATCCCTGTTGGTAAATGAGTAATTCTCACAGCAGTTTCCACCTTATTTACATTTTGTCCTCCAGCACCGCCTGATCTACTTGTATTTATTTCTATATCTTTTTCTGGAATCTCTAAAGAGATATCTTCATCTAATTTTGGCATAACCTCAATACCAGCGAAACTAGTTTGTCTCTTTCCATTCGCATTAAATGGAGAGATCCTTACCAATCTATGGGTACCTTTTTCATTTTGCAAATATCCATAAGCATATTTCCCTTCAATTTCAAAAGTAATACTTTTAAATCCTGCTTCCTCACCCTCTGACAATTCATTAATAGTTAATTTCATAGAGTGAGCATCTGACCATCTTGAATACATCCTAAATAAAATCTCAACCCAATCCTGAGCATCTGTACCTCCAGCGCCTGCATTAATGGAAATAACTGCATTACCTTTATCGTATTCTCCACTAAGTAATCTTTGAAGTTCCCACCTATCTAAGTTTTCTTTGAGTGTATCTAATCCTATCTGAGATTCTTTTATCAAGTCTTCATCTGGATCTAAAGCAAAAAGATCTAGGGAAGCATTCGCATCAGAAATTAAAGAGTGCCATTTTTCCAATAGATCTAGTTGCTCTTTAACGTCATCGAGATTTCTCATTAATATTTTTGCTTTTTCTTGATTTTCCCAAAATCCCTTTACAGAAGCTTGTTGTTCTAAATCTATCTTTTGTGCTTTAAGTTTAGGTATGTCAAAGATATTCCTGAGCTTTGCTCAGGCGCTCTTTACATGAGGAAAGGTCTTTTCTAAATTCTGTAAGATCTAACAAAATAGACAAATTTCTTATTTATAATCTAACAAGGACTTTTATTTAATAGTATAAAGTAAATAATATTTAAAAAAAAATGAAAAAAGTTGAAATCTATACATGGCAATATTGTCCATTTTGTATTCGTGCTAAATCTTTACTTAACAAGAAGAATATAGAATTTATCGAATATAAAATTGATGGAGATGAATCAGCTAGAGAAAAAATGAGCCAGAGAGCTAATGGCAAAAGATCTCTTCCTCAAATATTTATTGATAATAATAGTATTGGGGGATGTGACGATCTTTATTCATTGGAGGAAGACAATAAACTTGACTCACTTATTGGATAATTTATATGAAATTTCTTTTTGTGATTGATCCAATAAAGAATATAAACCCAGCAAAAGATTCATCTGCGGCATTAATGCAGGCAACACACAATAAAAAAGTTGAAGTTTGGTTTTGTACTCCACAAGATCTTGAAGCTAGAGGAGATGAGGTTTGGGCATCCTGTACAAATATTGAACCTATTCCATGGATTCAATTGAAAGAAAATAAATGCATACCACTTGCTCGATTTAGCTGTATTTGGATGAGAAAAGATCCTCCTGTTGATGAAGGTTATCTATACGCGACACATCTACTTGAAGTAGCTGAGAGAAAGGGTGTAAAAGTCGTCAATAAGCCATCATCTTTAAGGGCATGGAATGAAAAGTTAGGAGCATTAAGATATAGTAATCTGATGGCTCCAACCATTGTCGCTAGCAAAGTTAATGATTTAATTAATTTTGCACAAGCTAATGAAGAAGTTGTTATTAAACCTCTAGGAGGTAAAGGAGGTCAGGGAGTAATTAGATTGGATAAAAATTCTCCTGGTTCTAGAGCAATCATTGAACTAATTACTTCACAAGAACAATTACCAGTTATGATGCAAAAATTTATTCCCGAGGTAAAAAATGGAGATAAAAGAATAATCATTGTAGAGGGAAAACCATTAGGAGCAATAAATCGAATCCCAAATCAAGGAGACTTTAGAAGTAACCTTGCGATGGGAGGAAAAGCTGAAAAAACCTCCCTAAGTAGTGCAGAAAAAAGTATTTGTCTTGAATTATCTCAACACCTGCAAGAAGAAGGACTATTTTTTGTAGGTATAGATGTTATTAATGGAATGCTTAGTGAAATTAATGTCACAAGTCCAACGGGCCTAAGAGAAATTGAAAAATTATCCAATAAAAATATTTCAGAAGAAGTAATTGAGAAATTGCTAGACATTATCAATTAAAATTTAATCAAAAATTAGATTTGCTAACGAGGCTAATTTGAGTTTAATTTCATCAATTTCCTTTTCACAAATAGATCCTTTCACTAAACCTGATCCAGCTATAAACTCTATCTCGCCTTTAAGTATCCTTGCACCTCTTAAAGCTACTCTAAAATCAGCATTACCTTCTACATCGACCCAGCCTAAGGGAGAAGCATAATTTCCTCTATCAAAATCCTCAAGGCTATCTAAATAATCTAAAGCTTTTTCTTTTGGAAAACCGCAAACTGCAGGCGATGGATGT
>CACNSV010000061.1 GCA_902623195.1 uncultured Prochlorococcus sp.
ACTGGGGCTGAAATTAATTATCTTCCTAACCCAAGAAACGAGGCAGTAGAAAATGACTTAATTGTTGATAATCGATGTTTTATTGAATTGGGACTTAATCCAACGACACTCGATAATGGATTACTTGAAGAAGTATTAGATGTAGCTAAAAAATTTGCAAATAGATGCGATAAAAAAAGAATTCCTTGTAATTCTGCTTGGACAAAAACTCAAGAAAAAGCTATAAAATCAGATTAAAGAGTTTAAAAATTTTTTAACAACGTGAAAATTGCATTTTTTACTGAGACTTTTCTCCCAAAAGTTGATGGGATAGTAACTAGATTAACCAAAACCATTGAATATCTTGTTAAAAATGGAGATGATGTAATAGTTTTTTGCCCTGAAGGATCACCAAATAATTATAAAGGAGCAAAAATTGTGGGTGTAGCAGCAATGCCTCTCCCTTTATACCCAGAGTTAAAGCTAGGATTGCCTGGCCCTGCCGTATCAGAAGCACTTGAAGAATTTCAACCTGATCTAATACATGTCGTAAATCCTGCAGTCTTAGGATTAGGTGGTATATGGTTAGCTAAAACAAATAATATTCCACTAATTGCAAGTTATCATACACATCTACCCAAATACCTTGAACACTATGGGATGGGAATGCTCGAACCTCTGTTATGGGAATTATTAAAAGCTGCTCATAATCAAGCTTTATTAAATCTCTGCACCTCAACAGCGATGGTGACTGAATTAGAAAGCAAAGGAATTCGAAGAACTGCCTTGTGGCAGCGAGGTGTTGATACTAACAGCTTTAAGCCAGAGTATAGGAATCAAACTATGAGGGCAAAGTTACTAGGGGAATACCCTGACACAGGTTCATTACTGATTTATGTTGGCAGATTATCTGCAGAAAAACAAATTGAGAGAATTAAACCCGTTTTAGACAAGATACCTGAGGCAAGCTTAGCTCTTGTTGGAGATGGCCCTTATAGAAATCAATTAGAAAAAATTTTTGAAAATACAAAAACAAATTTTATTGGTTATTTAGCGGGTGAAGAATTAGCTAGTGCATATGCCTCAGGCGATATTTTTTTATTTCCATCAAGCACAGAAACGTTAGGTCTTGTCTTACTGGAAGCAATGGCTGCAGGGTGTCCAGTAATTGGAGCTAATAAAGGAGGCATCCCAGATATAATAAATGATGGTATTAACGGATGTTTATATGATCCTGATCAAGAAGATAATGGTGAAGAAAGTTTAATAGCTGCAACAAAAAAAATATTGAAAGATAGTACCAAAAAAGAACAAATGAGAATAGCTGCTCGAACCGAAGCAGAAAAATGGGATTGGAATCAAGCAACTCTTCAACTGAAGAATTTTTACACTGAAACTTTAAATGCGATTTAGTTTAAAACTAAGCAACATTTGGTGGCGGAGTAGGACTACTGATTGAAGTAATAGGAAGTATTAAGGTTGCAATGTGTTGATTCTTTTCAGGCCTTTTCTTTTTAGATAATCTTCTACCAAATGGAACTCTGATAACGTTAGTTTCCTCGGGAGAAATTAACCCTATTTCTTCATGGTTAATAAATCCTGGTAATTTCACAGAATTGTTTGACAAATATTGAATTTTACAATCCTTAGATGAATCATTTTTCATAGCTTCAAATACCCCAAAAAAATTTGATGCTTGTAAATAATAATAAAAATTAGAGAAAAATTACTTTAAGAAAAAATTAATTTTTCATATATATTCTCAAGATATCGAAAATTAAGCTCAAACGCCAGCCTTTAAGCACATTTGTTTTCTTCTATGAAATCATCATCGTTAAAGGTACAAGAGCATATCAAATTTTTATCACCATATGCATTATTTATTCTTGAGACAGGGGACCAAAACTTTAGACTAATTTGATTTTTATTAGGATATGCAGCTTTCTCTTTAGTATATGGCTTGTCCCATTCTCTTATAATTAAATTGTTCAAAGTATGCGGTGCGTTAATAAACACATTATTATCCCTAGGAACAGCATTACTTTCTATTTCTAAAATTTCATTAGCAATTGATAACATTGCGGAACAAAATCTATCAATTTCTTTTAAACTTTCACTCTCTGTTGGTTCTATCATTATGGTCTCAGGAACAGGCCAACTAATTGTAGGGGCATGAAAACTATAATCAATTAGTCTTTTAGCAATATCATTTACACTTAATCCAACCTTTTGCTTTAAATTTCTAAAATCTAATATGCACTCATGAGCTACGAAACCATTTTCTCCTTTATATAAAATTTTAAACTTATCTTGAAGAGAAAACGCAATATAATTAGCAGATAATATTGCTTGTGAACTTGCTTTTCGCAGTCCCTTATACCCAATCATCTTAATATACATCCAGCTTATTGGAAGGATACTTGCACTACCAAATTTTGCAGATGAGACTGAAAACTCTAAACTTTCAGGATATACTTTTTTTGTCAGACTATGAATTGGTAAAAAAGGTTTTAGTTTATTAGAAACAGCAATAGGCCCTACTCCTGGACCTCCTCCACCATGAGGTATACAAAATGTTTTATGAAGATTTAAATGGCAAACATCTACTCCATAGTCTCCAGGTTTACATAAACCAACCTGTGCATTAAGGTTAGCCCCATCTAAATAAACCAAAGCTCCAATGCTATGAACTAATTGACAGATTTTTTTTATATTAATTTCAAATACTCCATGAGTTGATGGATAAGTTAACATCAACGCCCCAATTTGGACATCAAAATCTTTAATCTTTTGAGATAAATCATCAAAGTCTATATTTCCTTCATCGTCACAATCTATTGAAACGACTTCAAAACCTGCCATAACTGCACTAGCAGGATTAGTTCCATGAGCACTTTTAGGTATAAGACATTTCTTACGATCAAAATCATTTTTAGAATAAAAATAAGATTTTATAGCCAATAAACCAGCGAATTCTCCTTGAGAACCAGCATTAGGCTGAAAAGAGACTGCGTCTAAACCTACGATCTTACATATCCAGTCTTCAAGATCACAAATAATTTTTTCGTAACCAGTAATTTGTGATAGTGGAACGAAAGGATGAATAGAGGAAAAATTTTTCCAAGATATCGGATTTAATTCAGCTGCAGCATTTAACTTCATGGTGCAACTACCTAAGGGAATCATTCCATCCACAAGAGAAAAATCTTTCTCAGCCAATGAAAATATATACCTCATTAAATCAGTTTCATTACGATGTTCTACAAATACATTTTGTTGAAGTAATTTTCCCTCCCGAAGGGGAATCCCATTTAAATTAAAAAGGTTATCTGTTTGAATTTCTTCAAAATCAATATTTTTATCCATTACATCTGCAATCAAATTTAAGATGTTATGTATTTCATCAATATCGCTTAGCTCATCAAGAGAAATCCCAAATCCAGTAG
>CACNSV010000062.1 GCA_902623195.1 uncultured Prochlorococcus sp.
AGTTTTGTTGGAGATGTACTTACTTCCCTTCGAAAAGATATTGAAAATAAATCAACACTACTTGGTTTTGTAGGTGCTCCTTGGACACTTGCTGCATATGTAGTGGAAGGCAAAAGTAGTAAAAATTATTCTATTATTAAATCAATGGCTTTCAGAGAGCCTGATTTACTGCACAATCTTCTTAATCATTTTGCAGAATCTATAGGTGAATATTTAAAGTATCAAGTAAAATCCGGAGCTCAAATTGTCCAAATATTTGATTCTTGGGCAGGTCAATTAAGCCCTCAAGATTACGATATTTTTGCAGGCCCTTACCAGAAGAAAGTTGTTGATATAGTTAAAAAAGAATACCCAGATACACCAATTATTTTGTATATATCAGGCAGTGCAGGAGTAATTGAAAGGATGGCCAAAACAGGAGTAGATATTATTTCTCTAGATTGGACAGTAGATATTAAGGAAGCTTCTGAAAGGATACCTAATATTATTGGTATTCAGGGTAATGTAGATCCTGGGATACTTTTTGGAAATGAAGAGTCCATTAAAAAAAGAATAGATGAAACATTTGCAAAAGCTCGCGGTCGAAAATATATTCTTAATTTAGGTCATGGGATTTTACCTGGAACTCCTGAGGAAAATGCAAAAACCTTTTAAAGGCACTCCAATCTTGTATTCTTCATGCAAATTAGGAGTGAAATTAGCTACTACAACCAACCACTCATTTGTATTTGTCTCTCTTCTCATGAAGCTAATAACAGAATTAGATCGATCATCACAATCGATCCATTGGAATCCATAGGGATCAAAGTCATTTTTCCAAAGAGCTGGTTCAGATTTATATATTTTATTAAGATCATCAACTAAATTTCTTATACCTAAATGAGGTTCAAACTTTAACAACTCCCACTGAAGATCGTCCCAAACGTTCCATTCTGATCTCTGTCCAAATTCCATACCCATAAAAATTGTTTTTTTACCAGGATGAGTCCACATATAAGTTAATAAAGCTCTTGTATTTGCATATTTTTTCCAATCATCACCTGGCATTTTGTGAAGCAAATGACTCTTCCCATGAACTACTTCATCATGACTTAAAGCAAGCATAAAATTTTCTGTGTAATTATAAGTAATCGAAAAGGTTACGCTATTTTGATGAAATTGCCTGAACCATGGATCAATTTCAAAATAATCAAGCATGTCATGCATCCAACCCATATTCCATTTCAAGTTAAAACCCAGTCCTCCTATGTCAGTCGGTTTGGTCACCATTGGCCATGTAGTTGACTCTTCTGCGATTGAGAGTGCCCCTGGAAAATGTTGAAATAAGACATGATTAGCTTGTTGTAGGAATTTGACCGCTTCAATATTCTCATTACCACCATGTTCATTAGCTATCCATTCTCCCTCAGGGCGAAGATAATCTCTATATAACATTGATGCGACAGCATCAACTCTTATTCCATCAATATGGAATTCTTCAAACCAGTAAATAAGATTGGCAACTAGGAAATTTCTAACCTCATTACGACTGTAATTAAAAATTAGAGTTCCCCATTCCTTATGTTCACCTATCTTTGGATCAGCATGTTCATAAAGATGACAGCCATCGAAGAAAGCTAATCCATGCTTATCTTTTGGGAAATGTCCTGGAACCCAGTCTAGTATTATGCCAATCCCTTCTTCATGACACTTGTTAATAAATTCCTTAAATTCATTAGGGGTTCCATATCTACTTGTAGGAGCATACCAACCCGTTACCTGATAACCCCATGAACCATCGAAGGGATGCTCTGAGATGGGCATCAGCTCTATATGAGTAAAACCTCTTTCTTTAACATATGGGATCAGTTTCTTAGTTAATTCAGGATAAGTTAATAATCTTGTTCCAGGTTTTAAATCAGCAGCAGGAACAGGTTCCCTTCTTGTCCCATTTTTTTCTATATACAAATTTTCATTTGATTCATGCATCCAACTACCAAGATGCATTTCGTAAACAGATATTGGCTTGTTTAGTTGGTCATTAGAATCTCTATCCTGCATCCATTTTTTATCATTCCAATCAAAATTATTTAACTGTGAAATTATTGATCCGTTTTGAGGCCTTACTTCGTGTAAAAAACCATAAGGGTCAGATTTCTCATATATATGGCCTTCTTGAGTTCGGATTTCATATTTGTATGTGTCCCCCTCATTCATAAGAGGCATAAATAGCTCCCATATTCCACCTAAACGTTTTTGCATAGGATGATGTCTACCGTCCCATGAATTCACATCTCCAATAATTGAAATAGTTTTTGCATTTGGAGCCCAGATACAAAACATTACTCCATTTTTTCCATCTATTTCAGTTATATGGGCTCCCATTTTTTTCCAAATGTGATGATGATTCCCTTCCGCAAAAAGATGCCTATCAATTTCACCCATCCATTCATCGGTAAAAGCCCAAGGATCCAGCTGTGTATGATTAATTCCTCCTCTTAAAACGTTTATTTTGTAATTATTTTTAGGGTCTTCTGGTATAGATGTTTCAAAAAGCCACTTATGATTAGGATTTGTTGTGGTAAATTTCTTATCTTTAAATAATATGCTTACTTCATCTGCCTCTGGCATCCATACTCTTATTACCCATGAATTTTCATTTTGATGTGGACCTAAAATATGTAAAGGATTATCATTGCAACAATTTTCAAGGTTGAAGGCTTCTGATTTAATCCAGTCTATTTGTAATGTGTTTGTCATGACTGGTTGTTCTTAAGGTTTAAGCTTATCAAACTTTCTTGTATTTTTATGAGAATTATTTAAAAAAATGGATTGATTTTCATAATTGATTTTTTTAAATTGAAATTTAGTGTAGTAATTTTATGATCAATACTTGTACCAACGCATCCAACTTTATTATGTCCTGGATTCACCCCAATAGCTGGCCATGCAGATGCTGATAATGATAAACGTAATTTACTACCTTTAGTAATTGATATATTTGTTGGATGTAGATTGATTACATAATCCTTTTCAATATCCCTTATAGCTTTTTTAATCCTAAGAAATCCAGTCGTAAATTGATTGATAGTTTCGTCTTCTTCATTAAATACTGAGAGTGCCACACATATATCAAAACTTACCTGGTCGGTTGTAACTGAAGTGTGTAAGGTAGGAATCCCTGATAAATGTATATTTTCTTTAAGGTAATGTGTTTGAAAAACTGCTACATCTAGTCTTTTATCTATTTTACTTCGATTAAATAAACCAGGATTTGGCCCAAGATGTCCTCCCTCTGATTGAACTGGTCGCCAAGGATCATGAACAATTGAGACAAATCCAGAACTCTTTGAATTAATTGATAAACTACCGTCTCTTATTTCAAA
>CACNSV010000063.1 GCA_902623195.1 uncultured Prochlorococcus sp.
TTTAAATTTAAATGAAGAAATTATTTTTATGCTGATACTAAAAAAGTTTTTGATATTAAAAAAAATTGAGAAAAATTATTAGCTAGAAGACCTATGAATTTAAAGGAATATCCTTTCTTGGGTAATTCTATAGGTTGTTTTGATAATGATATGCCCAAAAAAGAAAAGTACTATTTATGTTTTGCTGAAGATAGTATAACTTGGGGTTATGCTCCATTAGATAAAAGTTTAGAACTTTATTAGAAAATAAATTAAATAAAAATGTAGCAGCTTGTGGTGTTTCAAATGCGTTGTAAAGATCACCTTAGTTAAATCTCCGACCAACAGCGTTGTTAAGAATAGCGTAGTAATTAATCAAGCATTTTCAAGTACATCATTTAGAAATTAATTGACCATTTTCTGATTTATTTGCAAGCTGCATTGTATTTTTATTCTCTTCTTCTTTTTACCAACCGCCATAATAGTTCAAATGTCTTTGTAAGTCGTGACCCATCAAAGATGATAAAACTCTATATGGAATTGCAGGCTTAAATTCCATACTTCCACGCCATGCAAAACTATGCCTCATGCTATAAATAACATAATTAAGATTGCTAATTTTTAATTGTTTCCAGTAACAATATCTATTTATTTTTTTGCAAAAACTTCACCAATAATTTTATAACCTTTTTCATCATTTGCTTTATCAATTGCTCTATTAATGACAGCTGGAAATTTTAATTTTTTACTTTCTAATAAACTTACAATTCTTTCTCCTATGTTTGGTAAATTTGGAAGATTTAAAGGTTCAACAACTCTTGTAGAAACATTTTGATTTTCCACATTTTTTGCATTTTGTTTTAGTGTTGTTAATTCTACAAATCCATCTTTTATTTCCATGTGAGCTATCTCTGAGACTCTAATTCCATATACTGATGAGAGTATGCAGATGGCCATCATAACATGCTCTTTATCATGTTCCAATTATTCAAGCAGTAACTCTAAATCTCTCGTTGAGATGAGTGTAGTGCCTCTCTTCTTTTGACCTTTTGAAACTACTCCAATATATTTATTTACAGCTTTTGTATTAATAGGAAACCATCTATCTGGTGCGCCTTTTTCTTCTACAGCCCATTTTAAAAATGCTCTAATATCTCCAATATTTCTACGTCTTCATTGACCCCCTTATGAAATATTAATTAGATGAAAATCATAAAATCTTTTGAACAAAGTTTCGCTATCTCTTGGTATTAGTTTTTGTTTAAAACATTCCAAAAATATATTTAATCTCAACTCTAAATCTCTAGTAGTTTTATCTCTATTATTTTTCTTTTCATCATTTAAATAATCTATTTTTAAAGCCTCCTATGTAGAAAAATTATTATCTTTATTTAGCGAAATTAGTTCCATTCTTAACTCAACAGCTTTTTGTAGAGATAAGTTTTTTGATTCATTAAATCATTTAATTGCTCTACCGCTGTTATAATTTTTGTTGTGTTTTTAGCTTTCCAAGCTAAGTTCACATTCGCAGAAGTCCTACCTTGATTGTCTGAGTATCAGAAAGTTACTTGGGTTATTAATTAGCCTTTGGATTCCCTCCCTCTGACTGACCAACCTGCTCCACAAGTATTTTTTATACTCTGTCGCAGATTAGTTACCCATTTTTGTGTAGATTTCATACTGTGATTAAGTTCCTCTGGCGCACATTCTGGCGCAGAATTGAGTATTTAACCACTATGAAGCACTATCAAGTGTATCAGGGATTTAAATCTAAAATGCCAAGATTAATTAATATGACTGCTATAACAACGATTTGGGGCCATAGCTCAGTTGGTAGAGCACCTGCATGGCATGCAGGGGGTCAGGGGTTCAAATCCCCTTGGCTCCATTAAATTTTAATTGTGATAGCAATTGATTCGGGCGATTCTCATAAATCTAATGATTAGACTGATATAGGTTGATAGTTGACGATATAGCTAAATTCCGCAATAATTCTCGCAATGAGATTATTAATGAAAGTTAAGTTATGGCAACAACTCTCGATTGAGTCAAAAGTTTAAGAGCCGACATTCTCAGCGATTCCGTAAAAGGGTGGAATTTAAGGGGTAGAGAGGTCGGCGGCAAGATAGTTATTCAAATAGATAGAAATTACGAAAAAAATGCGAAATCGGTTAAAATGTAAGATGGAACGCACTAGGTTTTCACACCAAAAAAATATTCAAGGCTACTGCAAAGGAGGAAAAAAATTGAAATCATTACTTATATTAGGTGCTGGAAGACATGGTAAAGTTGTCGCATAGACTGCTATGGCTCTAAATAAGTATGAAAAGATAGCTTTACTAGATGATTGATATTGATTTTCTACGAAAAACAAATTCGATTTTCATGGTATAAAAATAATTGGTAATTTAGATTTCTCCCAAGAAATTTTTTATGAAGATATTTATAAAGAAGCTATAGTTGCTATTGGAGATTCAATTACAAGGAAGGAACAGTTGTTTTTGCTTAATCAGTAATACAATCAGAAGTAGATATTGGATTTGGAGTTATAATCAACACCGCATGTAGTGTTGATCATGGATCAATTATTCATGAAGGGGTTCACATTTGTCCTGGAGCAAGATTAGCTGGAGATGTTGAAGTTGGATAAAATAGTGTTATTGGGATAGGTTCTTCTATTATCAATGGAATTAAGATCGGTAGAAATGTAATAATTAGAGCGGGAGCAGCAGTTGTTAATAATATTGATGATAATGTTTTAGCCATGGGCGTACCCGCGAAAGTAAAATAAGAATAAGATAGAAAATCAAATCTCAATGAAAATCTCATCTTGGCCAGAGGCAAAATTTGATAAAGAGTACACAAAAGAAAGACAAGAAATTAGGAAGTATATTCTGCAAAAATGGCTAATAGTATAATTAAAATTAAATTAAAATTATTTTAAAAACATTAATTAAATCTTTTTTTAATTTAATATTATTAAGTAAAAATCTTAGATAAATTTGATTATATGAATATAGCAATCATAGGGTCTGGGGTGATTTCTGTTTTTGAATCTATCTATCAGAAACTAATTGGGAATAAAGTTACTATGATTTCAAAAGATTCTAAGATAGGTGGAACTTGGTCGTCAGCATCTTTTGATAATGGAAATATAATTACTGATCTGGGAGTTCACTACATAGAGGAAATTGCAAATACAGAAAAACATATGAACATGCTTCTAGGTAAAACTGTCAGATTGAATAAGAAATATGTTATTGGCAAAGATTTTAATGGGAAAATCTATTCAAAAAAGATAAAAAAAAACAATCTTTACCTTGATGGTGGTTCTATTTATCTTGAAAAAAGACTAAATTCTTTAA
>CACNSV010000064.1 GCA_902623195.1 uncultured Prochlorococcus sp.
TGATCATAAAAATAAAATAAAAGTTGCTGAAGTAATATTAAAAGATTGTCCAGCATCAATAAAAACAATAATTGAACTAAAGTAATAATATGAATATTTTATATCTGCACCAATATTTTTCAACATATTCTGGATCTAATGGAACAAGGTCCATGGTCTTTGCAAAAAAACTTATTAAAAATGGACATAAAGTACATATGATCTGTGTAAATGATGAAAGATCAAATAGCGGTCTAAAAAATGAATTCATAAATGGTAAAAGAGTAGGCTATTTTGATGGAATAAAAATAACAGAATTTAATATACGCTATTCAAACCATAAAAGTTTTTTTGAAAGAATAAGAGTATTTATTTTATATAGTATTAAGAGTACAGTTTTATCATTTAGTGATGATTTTGAAGTTATATTTGCATCAAGTACTCCATTAACAGTAAGCTTAGCAGGAATTTTAAACAAAGCCTTAAGAGGGAAAATATTTATTTTTGAAGTCAGAGACTCTTGGCCAAAATTACCTATAAAAATGGGGCTATTAAAGAATAAGATTCTTATAAGAATACTAGAGTTATATGAAAAGGTTAGTATTAGTTATGCAGATAAATGTATTGGTTTAGCACCTGGTATTTGCGATGATATTAATGTAATAAGAGGCAATAATTACCATACAGAATTAATCCCAAATTTTTGCAATAATTTTATAATTGAAAATAATATAAAAAATATACTTGAAAATAAATATAAATTGAATATTAGAAATAATGATTTTTTAGCTATTTTTACAGGCGCACATGGGATTGCGAATGGTCTAGATCAAATTTTAGATGCTGCTAAGGAGTTAAAAAAAATAGGAAGATTTGAAATAAAAATTTTATTTATTGGAGATGGAATTAAAAAATACTCTCTACAAGAAAGAGTTAAAAAAGAGAAAATAAATAATTGTTTTTTTCTTCCTTTCATACCCAAAAAAGAGCTTTTTTATATTCTTACAAATATAGCTGATGTTGGATTGATGAATCTTGAAAATATTGAAGATTTTTATGAAGGTACATCACCTAATAAGTTTTTTGATTATCTTGCATCTGGGATTCCAATTATATGTAATTATCCTGGTTGGATTGCGAGGATAATAACTGAGAATAATTGCGGTTTGGTAACTCATCCTAATGATGCAATAAATTATGCGAGAGTTTTAATTAAATTAGCCGACGATAAAGATCTTTTAGAAATAATGAAAAAAAATAGCTTAAAATTATCTAAATCGACATATTCTTCAAAAATCATTAGTGAAAGATTTATCAATACTATTGAAAGTACATTTAAAATAAATAGTTATCGTGAAAGAAATCATATCTATAATAATATTTACTCATTTACTAAAGGAATTATTGATAAAGTTTTCGCTTTTCTAGGTTTAATAATATTATCTCCCTTACTTTTAGCTATCTCTTTAAGTATTAAATTAAATATGGGTGGTAATATATTTTTTTATCAAAAAAGGCCTGGTAAATCAGGAAAAATATTTACAATAATAAAATTCCGAACAATGAAAAATAAAAGTAGAGAAGTTACTGAAGATTATTTAAGGATTACAAAATTAGGAGATTTTCTTAGAAAAACTTCCTTAGATGAATTACCAGAGCTAATAAATATTATTAAAGGAGATATGAGCTTTATTGGGCCAAGACCATTATTAATCGAATATCTAGATTTATATACAGAAGAGCAACATATCAGACATAAATACAAACCAGGTATTACTGGATTAGCTCAAATAAAAGGAAGGAATAAGATATCTTGGGAGGAAAAATTTAAATATGATATTTTTTATATTCACAATAGAAATTTAATTATGGATTTAAAAATATTATTCATAACTTTAATAAAAGTAATTTGTAAATCAGATATAAATCACTCTAATAAAAATACTATGCCTAAGTTTCACTTTAAAAGAAAATAGAAAAATGAGCTCTCATAAATCTTATTTAATATTTTCAATAAAAAATAACTATAATAAGTATAAAATTTTTTATAGATGAATATCGAAGCTTGGCCATATTTTGATGAACTAACAATTAGTAAGGTAAGAGAAATACTTATGGGAGGAAAGGTTAACTATTGGACTGGCTATGAAGGGAAATTATTTGAGAAAGAATTTGCTAAGTGGTGTGGAACTAATTTTGCGATTGGGATATCAAACGGATCATTATCCTTATCTTCAAGTTATTTAGCAGCAGGATTAGGAAAAGATGATGAAATAATAACAACACCAAGAACATTTATTGCTACTGCTTCAAGTGCTGTACTTCTTAAGGCTAAGCCAATTTTCGCAGATGTTGATATGGTTTCAGGAAATATTTCTGCAGAAACGATTGAACCTTTAATAACTAAAAAGACAAAAGCTATATCGGTTGTACATTTAGGTGGATGGCCAGCTGAAATTTTCCAAATAAAAGAGCTCGCTAAGAAAAATAATCTTATTTTAATTGAGGATTGTTCGCAAGCTCATGGAGCTGGTTATATCCAAAATGATAAATTCTTATCAGTGGGATCTATAGGAGACATTAGTTGTTGGAGTTTTTGCCAAGATAAGATTATCTCTACGGGAGGTGAAGGTGGTATGGTAACAACTAATAACAAAACTATTTATGAAAAAGTTTGGTCTTTAAAAGATCATGGTAAATCTTTAAAAAAATCTTCAGAATTAAATTCTAATTTAGGATTTAGATGGTTACATGATGACCTTGGTTCAAACTTTAGGATAACTGAAATACAAAGTGCTATTGGAAGAATTCAATTAGGGAAATTAAATGAGTGGACAAAGGTAAGGACTAGAAATGCAATGATTTTAAGCAAAAAACTCTCTGAAATTGGATTAATAAGATTAGCTTTACCACCTAATTCTATTAGACATGGTTGGTATAAATATCATTGCTATTTAAATTTAGAGGCTTTATCTAGTAATTGGAATAGAGAAAGGATAATTAAAGAAATCTCATTAGAAGGATATCCTGCCTATGAAGGTAGTTGTAGCGAAATTTATTTAGAGAAGTCCTTTATAAATCGGAATTTAAATCCTCCGAATAGATTGCCAAATGCAAAATTACTTGGTGAAACAAGTCTTATGTTCCTTATACATCCAACAATTACAGAAAAGAATATGAATATGTATGCAAATAAAATTTGCGAAGTGTTAAAAAAAGCGATGAGGTAGATTAATTTTGCATTACCTTTTATTATATTTAAGAATTAATGCTAATTTTAATTCAAGCCTACTAAATATTAATAACTAAATATAAAAAAG
>CACNSV010000065.1 GCA_902623195.1 uncultured Prochlorococcus sp.
AACGGGGGAGATCTTAAATCATTGGATTTTAGATTTCCTATTGGGGCACCTTTTAATGGACTTAAGGCTTTTTTTACGACTGAACAATTAAATTTAGTAGATAAATTAAGAAACGCACTCGCATTAGGAACCAGTCCTATTGTGAGAGGATTAATTGATTATGAAGGGGCTATGGTGATCATAAGAGATCTTGATAAAATAAGTTTCAAAGAATGGTTTATGAACCATGGAGGAAGTGAAAGAAGCTTAAAAAGAATGTGGGATCCTATTGCTTATGCCTTAGGATTTATAAATTGCGATGATATATCTGCTCGTTGTATGTTGACAATTTTTATGATGTTTGCAGCAAAAACAGAAGCTTCTAAACTTAATTTATTAAAAGGATCACCCCATAAGTGGCTAACAAAGCCAATCGTAGATTACATAACAGAAAAAGGAGCAAAAATACACTTAAATCATAAAGTTAAAAAGATTAGTTATCAAAAAAACTCTTCTTCATATATCGTTGATAAATTATTAATGGATACATCAGAAGGAGAGAAATCTATATCTGCAGATAAATACTTGGCAGCTTGTGATGTACCTGGAATAAAAAAAATTATTCCTAAAGAATGGTATGAATTAAAGGAATTTCGAGGTATCAGTAAGTTGAGAGCTGTTGCTGTAGCAACAATTCAACTAAGATATGATGGCTGGGTTACTGAATTAAACGAAAACAATACAAATGTAAATACGCCTTCAGGATTAAATAATCTTCTATATTCTGCAGATGCATCATTTAGTTGTTTTGCTGACCTTGCATTAACAAGTCCTGTTGATTATAGAAAAGAGAATATGGGTTCATTACTACAATGCGTCCTTACACCAGGAGATCGTTGGATTGGTAGATCGAAAGAAAAAATTACTGGAGAAATTGATAAAGAAGTGAGAAGATTATTTCCATCATCTAAAAAATTAAAACTTTTATGGAGCAATGTTGTACAAATACCTCAATCTCTCTATAGAGAATCTCCAGGGATGGATCCATTTAGGCCTAATCAAAAGACTTCGATAGAAAACTTTTATCTCGCAGGAAGTTATACTAAACAAGATTATATAGATTCAATGGAAGGTGCTACAATGAGTGGCCATTTAGCAGCCTCAGTTATGCTTAATAAAAAAGTGAAATTAGCTAAAAATCTTGCGGTTACCTGACTATGGGAATTTGGCTTAAGCATGATGTTATAACGACTGTGAATGCTCCATTAGAAAATGTTTGGTATACGTGGAGTGATTTAGATTCCATGCCTCTATGGATGAGTTGGATAGAATCCGTTAAAACAATTGATCAAGAGACATCAACACTGCCTGATTTAACTGAATGGACTCTTGCAGCAAATGGTTTTAGATTTAAATGGAAAGCTCAAATCACAGAGAGAATTGAAAGACAAAAGTTAAAGTGGGAATCAATTGGAGGTTTACCGACAAAAGGTTCAGTAATCTTTAGTACAGAAAATCCAAATTCAACATCAGTTAATCTTTCCGTCACTTATGAATTGCCAAAAATGATTGCAAGACTAATGGAAGAAAATATTTTAGGGAAAATGGTGACCAACGAATTACAGGCAAATATAGATAGATTCAAAAATCTTGTCGAAAAAAACTATTCACTTAATATGCCTAACTAAAGTAATTTATTGTTGCTTTAAGTAAACCTTCAAAAGTATATTTATCAGCTTGTTTATCAACTTTTCCAAAATTTCTTTGACATTCCAAAGTCGTTTGAGGACCAATACTAAATAATTTCACTTCACTTAGAATAGATTTCCATTTACTACCAAAATGCTTTTGCAATAAAAAAGCAGTATTTTTAACTGTCTTACCACTAGAGAATAATATTGCATCAATCTTTTTACTTTTCAAGGCACTTATTGTCTCTAAAGGAATTGATTCGGGACATCTTGATTCATATGCAGCTACTTCTTTTACCAAAGCTCCACGGCTTAGCAAGTTTTCGATAATAAGATTATTTCCGCCACTTTGAACTCTTGGAATTAAAAAATGCAAGTCTTTTACAGGAAAAGGGAAATGTTTTACTAAACTCTCAGCTATAAAGTCCGGAGGAATATAATCAGCAATAATATCAGAATTTCTTAAATATTCAGCAGTTTTTTCTCCTACAACAGCAATTTTGCACTCATTAGAACATATTTTTAAAGATAAACCTTTATCTAATAATCTTTTGTTCAAATACTTGATCCCATTACTACTTAAAAAAATAATCCAATCAAATTTATTAAGCTGCTCAATTACCTTATCTAAAGGTGAGACATTATCGGGATAATCAATAACCAAAGCTGGCAAATCAAAGACATAAGCACCTGCATTATTAAAGATTCTTTTTACCTCAGAAATTTGACCTTGAGCACGTGTAATTACAATATTTTTATCTTGCAAAGGTAATTTAATTTCTTTCATAAGTAATTTTATAAATTATTTTTTTGATCTCTTAATTTATCAAGCACTTTCAATACATCTAAACCTTTTTCTAAAGCTCTATCTATTTTAAATGTTAATTCAGGAATTCTCCTCATTTGAATCCTTTGGGTTAACTTATGTCTAATAAAACTTTTTAAATTATTCAAGCTATCTACTATTTTCTCTTTTTTTTCATCCTCAACTGCACTAGTGATAAAGATTTTACAGTAATAAAGATCAGGTGAAATTTCGATTCTTGCAATAGACATAAAATTATCTGATATTATTGGTTCATCTAGGTCATTATTTAAAATTAGGCTTAATTCCTTTTTTAAAAGAGAAGACACTTTTTGTATTCGACGATTTTGCGACATAAATTTATAGTTGATTGGAATTAGTCATTTCTTGCAAAACAAAAAATATGGTAATCATTGCACTGATAATAGAGGATATTAAAGCAACAGCAGTAACAGGATTAGAAATATTCTTGAATAAAGGGCCCACTAAAGCGACAAATCCACCAATAATAATTGAGAGTAAATATTTAGGGTATCTTGCTACGTTAGAAAAGAATTCGCCCATAAACGCCACAAAAAGATTACTTTTTTAGCTAGGTTTTCAAAAACCATAGTTTTATGATTACATTATACCAATTCAGGCATAGTGCATTTTGTCTGAAAGTAAGAATGGCACTTGATGCAAAAAAAATTCCTTATCGTATTGAAGAAGTAAAACCTGGTATTGGCCAAATTGAAATTTTTCAAATATCTGGCCAAAAAA
>CACNSV010000066.1 GCA_902623195.1 uncultured Prochlorococcus sp.
AAAAAAGGAAGTCATCCTTGAATTTAAAAGTAATACTTTCCAGCTAATCCCAGCACCTACTGCTCGATGGCCTGGCGGCTTAATAGTTTTTGAAAAGAATGATGGATACCTTTTTAGCGAAAAATTATTTTCATGTCATATTGCGAGTGAAGAA
The DNA here is from genome assembly GCA_902623195.1 of uncultured Prochlorococcus sp. GTDB lineage: Bacteria > Cyanobacteriota > Cyanobacteriia > PCC-6307 > Cyanobiaceae > Prochlorococcus_A. The sequence goes on from CACNSV010000066.1 coordinate 155, forward strand.
TGGTCTGAAAATAACCGAATAAGTACAGAATCAGATAGGAAGCATTTCTACAACTGCTTAATGGCGCCTATGTCTTCTCAAATCACCTCACTTTCTGAAAAAGTGTCTGAATTTGATATCAAATGTATTGCACCACTTCATGGCCCCGCAATTGAATATAGTTTGAAAAGTTTTTTAAATGATTACATCCGTTGGGGAGAAAATCTATCTATAAACAGACCTAAAGTTGCTTTGATTTATGCCAGCGCATATGGTAACACTGCTTCAATTGGAGATGCCTTAGCTAAGGGTATTACATCAACTTCTGTTGAAGTTGAAAGTATAAATTGTGAATTTTCATCCAATGAGGATTTAATTCAAACCATCAAGAAAGCTGATGGATATCTTTTAGGATCTCCTACATTAGGAGGACACGCTCCTACACCTATAGTCAGTGCTTTAGGTAGTGTTTTATCTGAGGGAGACAGAAAAAAGCCGATAGGCATTTTTGGGAGTTTTGGCTGGAGTGGTGAAGCTATTGATATGCTCGAATCAAAATTAAAAGACGGTGGATTTGATTTTAGTTTCGACCCAATAAGAGTAAAATTTAGTCCTAACAAACCTAAGATCAAAGAAATCGAAGAGATTGGAACTCATTTTGGAAGAAGTATTCTTAAAAAATCTAGACAAAAAAATAGACGATCTGATACAGGAATGATATCAAGTAAAACTAATCCAACTCTTCAAGCTCTAGGAAGAATAGTTGGTTCTTTATGCGTACTTACAGCCTCTAAAGGTGAAGGAGAAAATAATATTAAAAGTGCAATGTTGGCTTCATGGGTGAGCCAAGCCAGCTTTTCTCCACCAGGCTTAAGTATTTCTGTCGCAAAAGATAGGGCTGTTGAATCTCTCTTGCAAATAGGAGATGTATTCGCGCTTAATATACTTAGTTCTAACAACCTAAAAGAACCAATGAAAAGATTCGCTAAACCTTTTGCTCCTGGAGAGGATAGATTTGCAGGTTTGGATATAGAAGAGACACCTAATGGACAAATAATAATTCCAGATTCACTTGCATGGCTTGATGCTTCTGTAAAAGAAAGAATGGAGTGTGGAGATCATTGGGTAATTTATGCTGAGGTAAACTATGGGAATGTCCTTAATAAAGATGATTTAACAGCAGTTCATCATCGTAAAAGTGGATCAAATTATTAATTCCTAATTATTTAAAAATGGCAAGTAAAACTAACTTAATTATTATTTCATCAAGCAATGGAAAAAATTTAGAACTCTCCAAAAAATTCTTAGAAAAAAGCAACGAATTAAAAATTTCATCTGAAATCCTGGACCTTACAGAACTCAATATACCTTTATATAATCCAAGAATTCATTCAAAGAATGAAATACCTAATGAAATTATTTCATTGAAAAATAAACTTTTTGAAACAGAAAAATGGATAATTTGTGCACCTGAATATAACGGATCTATTCCTCCTATACTTTCTAACTTTATCGCTTGGTTATCAATATCAGGTGATGATTTCAGAAATCTCTTTAATGGACAACCAATCGCTATTGCAACTTTTTCAGGAGGTCCAGGGATTGAGTTAATTACATCACTAAGAATTCAATTGGCTCATTTAGGGAGTCAAGTAGTTGGGAGGCATTTATCCTCAAACTATAGTAAACCTGCTGATGAAAATACTATTGAAGATATTATTAAAAGACTAATGCAAATGAATAGACTCACTTTAGATAAATAATTTTAATTTTTTATTTTATGCCACTCTTCTAAAATTCTTTTAGCCATGGGTAAAGCATGTACAGATCCTCCTCCGGGTGTATTTTCTGCAAATGCAACTATAAGTAATTCACTATCTTCTGAGGGAGCATAACATACAAACCATGCGTGATCAGCCCCCCCTAAAGCATCTTCAGCTGTACCAGTTTTTCCTGAAATAGGCGGAAAATTATATGATCCATAATTTATAGATACCCCTGTACCAGACTGAACGACTTTGGACAAGCCATCTCTTATAACCTTTAAATGTTTAGGATCAATATCTACTTTTACAGATTGCTTATAAGATGAACTTTCCTTACTTAATGTAGACAAATGCGGTGTAACTAAATATCCACCATTGGCTATTACTGCATATGCTCTTGCTATTTGCATTGGTGTGGTTTGAACAACAAATTGGCCAATAGACATACTCGCGATATCTTCAGGGAGCCATGGAGTTGTCCCAGGTTTACCCGAACCTCGTCCATCTCTTGCCCATTCACTACTTGCTATAAAACCACGATCTTCTTGATCTCCAATTTCAATACCTGATAATTTAGTAAAACCTAAAATTTTAGAAATTCTATTAATTTCATCGACTCCAACTCCATAACCAATCTGATAAAAAAAAGTATTACTAGATACTCTTAATGCATCTTCATAGCCAATAGATCCAAAACCTTCGTCATTATGCTCCCTAAAACATTGACTTCCATAAACAATACATGGGGCAGTCTGAAGTTCTGTATTTGGAGGAAACTTGCCACTTTCCATACCCGCCAAAGCAGTTACAATTTTCCAAACACTTCCTGGGTCATAAGCATTTAATGCTCTATTAAACAAAGGCTTTGATTCAGAAAAAAATAATTCATTATATTCTTTCTCTGGCTTAAAATCCTGAGTAAAGAAATTCAAATCAAAATTAGGTTTACTAGCAATAGCTCTTATAGCCCCATCCCTTGGATCCATTACTATAACGGCTCCACCTTTTTTATCTTGTAAAACTTCTTCAGCAATTTTTTGTAAGGAAAGATCAATAGTTAATGTAATATCTTTGCCTTTCTTAGAATTCTTAATACCCAATGACTTTTGAACAGTACCATTAGCATTTACCTCAATCATCTCTCCACCCCATTCACCTCTTAAAAATTTTTCATATGCCGCCTCAACGCCTGTTCTTCCAATAAGATCGTTGAATCTATATCCTTTTTTGGAAAGTATTATAAATTCAGAATTTGTAATTGGTGAAGTATAACCAAGAGCATGTGCACCCAAAGTTTTATAAGGATAATCT
>CACNSV010000067.1 GCA_902623195.1 uncultured Prochlorococcus sp.
GATTAAGTATTCTTTCAAAAAACCAATTTTCTATTTTATTGTAGTTATTTGGTCCATAAATGTATGTTGGCCTTAAACTAGTAAATGGAATTTTATTATGTATCAACCAATTCTCGGTTTCAAATTTTCCTTTATGTCTACTATTTTTATCAACCGGATCAGTTTCTATTAATGGTAATTCAGTAAGATCTTTATATACACCAGCTGAGCTTACATAAATATATCTTCTAAAATCATATTTAATATTCTCTAATAAATTTTTTGTTTGATCTAATTCTCTTCCAGAAATGTCAAAAATAAAATCATATTTATTATTTCTAAGTTGAAGTAAATCCTCTTTCAAATTTCTATCACCTTTTATTAAATTTGTTCCTTTTAAATTTGGTCTATTTCCTCGAGTAAATAAATCTATTTCGTAATTTTTATTTAATAATTTTTCAACTAGTGATTTACCTACGAATCTAGTTCCGCCCATTACAAGAATTTTCATAATATTAAATTTTTAAGTAATAATAATAACCTACTCAGATATTATTTAAAAATAGAAATACTTAAAGAAATTTTAGAAAGAAATTTATTATGAGACTAATTCCTGCTATTGATCTTATTAAAGGGAGATGTGTAAGACTTGTAAAAGGTGATTTTAATAAATCTAAAGAATTCAGTAATGAACCAAAAGTTCAAGCAAAATTATGGGAAAAAGATGGTGCTAAATCTTTACACATAGTTGATCTAGATGCGGCGCGTACTGGTTATGCTTCTAATGATGAATCAATAATATCCATAAGAAGGAATATTAAAATCCCAATACAAATAGGAGGGGGAATAAGATCTCTTGAAAGAATTGAACAATTATTCTCTTATGGTATTGACAAAGTAATTATGGGTACTTCAGCCATTGAAGACAAAAAATTAGTAAAAGATTTGACTTTTAAATTTCCAAACAAGATCATAATTGGAATAGATGCAAATCAAGGTAAAGTAAGTACAAGAGGTTGGTTAAAGCAATCAGATATTAAAGCAAGTGAATTAATAAAAGAATTTTCAGATTTAGAAATTTCAAGTTTTATTGTTACTGATATTGGTACAGATGGTACTCTTAATGGGCCAAATGAGTCATTTATTGAAGAGATTTTAAATCATACAAATATTCCTGTAATCGCATCTGGAGGAATTGGTTCATTATCAGACCTACTTTCTTTGACAAAATTTGAGAATAGTGGTCTTGATGGTGTAATTGTAGGTAAGGCTCTTTATGAAAATAAATTTACAATTAAAGAAGCTCAAGATATTCTCTCATCAAAGAGATTAGGAGATTTTCCAAATAATAATGAAATATATGCATAATTATTTAGAAATTTAATATTAGGACTGGAATTTGATAAATATATTAGTTAAAAATAAAATATATATTTTATTTTTAAGTGGAAATAACTAAAGAAAAATCAATACTAATAATTGCTCCTAATTTATTAGCCGAGTCGTTATCCTTAAAATTAACTTCATTAGATAATAATTTAAAAGTTTCATTAGATCCCTTAAATGATAAATTTATTCCTGATTTAATAATTTGGAATATTTTAAATTATCAATCAGAGGATTTAATAAGATTAGAGTTAATAAAATTAAAAGAAAAATATATAGATACAAGTATTCTAATAATATTTTCTGGTAAATTCATTGAGGAAGGAAAGTCTCTACCTTACCTAACTAGTCAGGGTTTACTTTTAAATCCAAATGCAGATAAAGTTCTTAAATCTATAAATACAATCATTAATGGCGGCAGGGTATTTGATATTGATAATAAAAAAATAGTTAATAAAAAATCCAAAAAGCTTTCTTTTAATCAAAAAATCCTCTCATCAGGTCTTAAACAAATAGATCATGAAATAAATACTATTATTAATTTCCTCAATAAAGACTTAACTCCTAATATTTATAAATTCATTCTTAAAGGGAGATTAAGAGAACTTATTACAGCTAAATCTCTATTAATATTTCTATGGGGAAATTCATTAGATATGAATATAGAGGAAACTATTAGAGATGATCTAGGCTATGAAAAACAAATTGAACAAGATACTATTTTTATCAAAGAAAAGAATAATCTCGAAATATGGGATTTAATTTACAATAGACTTATTGGAAAATATAATAATAATACAATAGAGTTTTCTCTAAATAAAAGTACTCTTATAATTTCAGGAATAAAAAAAGAATTTATTTCCAGAATAATTTTTAATACACTAAATGAACTTAATAATCTTATTAATAATATAAAAGAAAATATTTCTAATGAAGAATATAGGGAGAATTTAGATGATTTAATATTTCAATTAAAGAAAAACATATTGGTAAATACTATTGATAGTTATACAAGAATTAAAAAAAATGGGCTTTTAATCTCTTTAAATGATTTTATACTTAGTCAATTTGATAACATCACTAATATTGATGATTTTGAATCACATGATATTTTTAATATTATTGAACCAATCATTAAGAATGACCCTCTTTATCATAATGGAAAAATTTTGCCACTTTATGAAAAAGAGTCATTTAATATTTTTGAATCAATCATATCAAATTGGGTTTTAAGAACTTCAAATTTAATAGCATCTGATATTTTCAATTATTGTTCGGGCTGGCCTGAGTTGAGAAATCTATTCATAAATCAAAAGCTACAATCTACTAGAAGTTTTGAAAGATTTAGAAACAATATTAATAATTATGATAGATGGCATAGTAATTTTTATATGCCTGTATATTTATATGAAAGCAAAAGAGAGTATCTTGATATAGTTGACAATAAATTTATTAGATATTTTAAAAATGAGAATAGAGAAAAAGATATAGAAAAATTAACTTGGTTTCAAAAACAGATTACTTTGTTAGTAGAAATTAGAGATGCAATTTCTCCCCAATTAGAAATTGCTATTAAATATATTGGTAATATTTTTGTAACTATACTTACAAAAATTGTTGGAAAAGCAATTGGTTTAATAGGTAAAGGGATCTTACAAGGATTAGGCAGATCAAAA
>CACNSV010000068.1 GCA_902623195.1 uncultured Prochlorococcus sp.
CCAGATCCTCATCATCCTGAAGATTAAATGGTTTTTAAGGGGAAAATGAGGTTTCTCATTTCCCCAACATTTCTAAAATTTCCCCAACATTTTCCCCAACATTTAGTTCCAGAATAATAAATTTATTGTTTTCGCTAAAATATAAATGCCCTCTATTTCAAGGACAATATGGGAATTTGTGGGACTTATAGAGACCAGTTTTGGACGGAGGGGGTGGGATTCGAACCCACGGTGCCCTTGCAGACACGCTAGTTTTCAAGACTAGAGCCTTAAACCACTCGACCACCCCTCCAACGGGCTATTCAGTTGTATCCGAACCAAATAATTATAGCATAAGAAGGCAGTCGTAGTCTACTAATTGATGTCATAGTAATAGCTTCAATGGGTTTAGAAATATAGGCATTTCATTGAGTACCTCTGACGGGACAAATTGGCATAAAGGTCTATTTCTGGCTATATTTAGGCCACATTAGTAGGCCACGCTAAAAAATAGTTGGCTCTAGTCCCTCCGAACAAGTAGAAATGACACTATTTCAAAACAAATTAGAAGCAATTAATAAGGAGTTAAAAATAGATAAGGCTGGCGTTACTATTCAGAACCGAAGGAACGGTTTATATCTTAGAGCTATGCTTCCAGATAAATATGACCCTGATTGGACGCAGCTAAAACAACAGCGGATTTCAATTAGATTGACCGCAGAGGATACTAATTTAATTAAGGCAAAAAAACTTGCTCTTAAATTAAGTAGCCAAAAAATTTCTAGATTATTTATTTGGAATGATTGGTTGGCTGACGAAGAAAAACTGGCAGCCCAAAAGAAGAGTCTAAAAATTAGTGATATTTATAAAGCCTTTGAAGATGATTTCTGGAGTGGAATAGTAGAGCGTACTCCAAAGAAAAAAAGAAACTGGAAATCTATTGCTCAATATCTAGCCCCAAGAAATAAATTAACTAAACCAACTTCAATAAAGTTAGAACATCATAAATTGCTTACTGCTGAATACATTATCTCTACAGTTAAAAAATTTAAGACTAAGAAAACTAGATCAGACATGATGAAATATTGTCTAAGGTTGGCCAGATTTGCAGAGATTCCAGATTTAAAAGAAGTAGAAAAGTTTTCTGAAAAGTTAGAAAATTATGAGCCAAAAACTAGAGAATCTAAAGACCCAGAGTTAATGTACAACACCGTTAAAGAATTAAGAAGCAATAAAAGATTTGGCTGGGCTATTGCTGCAATATTTGCTTATGGATGTCGAGTTAGTGAAGTATGGACGCTTAAACCATTGGAAGGTCATATTGCTGAATGTACTAACAACAATAAAGAAGATGTAAAAATGAAACTTAAATATTGTTATGCACTACCACAAGAATATGTAGAAGAATTTGATCTTATGAATGTTCAGAGAAATATTGAATTTTTAGGAGTAGAAAATTATGACGCTGAAAAAGCTGCTGCTGAAGGTTATGCAATGGCTAAGTGGTTAAGGGATTATTTTGCCGATAAAGAAGAGAAGTTCCAGCTGTATGACTTAAGACATTATTGGGGCATTAAATCCACAAAATCTGATCTATCAACTGCTAACGCTGCAAAATCTATGGGTCATAGTTTGAAAATCCACGAAGAAACTTATCTTTCAACTTTTGGGGAGAAGGATGCAAGGGAAGTTGCCGCTAAAAAGTTATGATATTTACTTGGTTGACAGCCGATCTAAATTAGAGGGGTAAAGCCCTCTTTTTTTTATGAGAGATAATTTCCGACCAAACGTAAGACTTACTACAAATATTCTTATGGTTATTGGTACTTTTTTAATTGCTTTTAATCTTGGTTTATTGAATAAAAATGAAAAGGATTTTTACAGGATAAAGGCAGATTGCGCGAAAGTAATTGGTAATTCAAATATTGATTTGTACAGATTATTTATAGAAAAATATGAGTTAAAAGATATCAAATTAAGAATCGATATTGCGATTGAGAATTTTTGTGATTTTTATAAATGAAACGTTTAATTTCATAAAAAAAGAGCGGGTGCTTCTACCTAATAATTTTGCGGATATTTAAGTAATTTTGTACTTCTGCCCATTTCTAAATAATTTATGCATACTTAGTCTCGATTAAAGCTCTATTAAATTGTTATAAATCTATTTTAAAAAGTATCAAATAATTGCACTCTTAATTACTAATTAATCTTTTTGATATTAAAACATTAATTAAAATGAAGTTATGATCAAAATTGAAGGTTTAAGAAATAATCTTCTATGGTTCTTACGATGGGCTATTTATCCTGCTGCTATTTATGTTGTCCTGTACATAATTTTAATTTATAATTACTATTTCATAAGTAATTTAGTTTGGTGGAGAGCAATACCTGTATGGGCCTTAACATCAATATTTGCAATTTTATCTGTTACTTTTACTGGTTTAATTTGCCCTAACAGGAAATATGGAAATTTCTTTTTTCTTGGCATATATTTACTCATGGAAGCATGGTCTTTCACGAATGAGTTCCCCGTAAAAACATCATTGGAAATGATTCTACGAATATTGGCAGATTTATCGATAATTACGGGATTTGTAATTGCAGCAACATTAAAGTTTGAATCAAGAAAATATAAGGCAATTTGAATCTTCTAAAAAATAGAGAGCTAAAGAATGGTTAATCATTCATTAAGTTTTAATTAATTCAATATTTTCAATCATTAATCGCAT
>CACNSV010000069.1 GCA_902623195.1 uncultured Prochlorococcus sp.
AAAAAAAGCATTCCATAGAGTAATTGTTTTAGCTAAAATTTCCTGAAACAAGAGTCCCCAATCAACAAAATCTTTAAATATTTATTTTCTGTATTTTTAATTTTTAAAAGATAACTAGAATTCATCGAGAAAAGTGTTCCAATCTTAACAGATCCATCAGTGCCGTCTAAAAGGATATTAAAGAAACATTTTCTGCTTCTTTCAGAAATAATTCCAGGCCAAATTGAAATGACACCTAAAGATATCCCTAGGATAAATATTGGAACTATTTGAAAATAAAATGTTTTATAAAATTTTTTCTTTTTCACAATAAAAAAAATTTTTTAGGGTTAATTTATTTAATAAAAAAATTAATAATCCTCCAAATGTACTTTCTAAAAGTAATAAGACCATTAATAAAACGTCCTACTTTGATAATCACATTAATAAATAATTATAAGTTATTAGAAGAATCATTATTATTCTTTTTTCAATAAATCTATTTTCCAAAAAATATAAGGTTTATTATACATTTATAAGTAAAATTAACTGCTAAATAAGGGAATCATAGCTTGTAAATTAGATTTTAAATTTTTAGAGTAAAAAATTGTTTTAATAGGGTGATTTCCAACGCATTATGCAATAAGAAATGGGATTATATCCATTACAATTCAAGAACTTGAATATCTTTACAACAAAGTAATGAAAACTAACATCATTGTAATAGGCCCAAGTAGTATAAACTGCAAATGCACTAAAAGCGAGTGCAGCATATTGCATCCAATGAGTACCGGATTTATCTACTCCATTTTTGTCAAAATCTGAGTTACTCATTTAGCTACATTAGTTAATTCATGTTATAAAAGTTTTTCTTTATCTGTTGATTTTGTTTTCCGCTAGTTATTGGATATGAAAAGGAATAATTTAATAATAATATTTATTTTTTTACTAAACCTTTATTTTTTTTATTTGTGTTGAAGATTCACAAACCATGTAAATTTGATTTCTTTAATTTTGGAATTCATTTCGAAAATGCTATTTATCTATAATAAAATTAATAATCATCCTGTGAATTAAGTTAAATAATTTGTTTTTATAAATTTAAACCCTGAACCACAAGTACTTTTTTCAGCACCTGCAGGTGTGCTGATTAAAAATCCTCCTCCAGTTAAATCTTGATAATGATCGATAGTGAGTCCATTTAATAAATTCTTTTGAGATTCTGGAGCATAGACAGTTAATCCATCAGTTCTTGCAATTGGAATTCCATTTGTGTTCCGAGCACAAACTCTTAAAAACATCCACCCTTCTTCAAATTTATCAGGTTGCAAGTGTACGTAAACTTCTCCAGGAGATCCCCTAGAAATAGATTGCCTTAGTAATTCACTAGAAGCAGAGTTTGTAACAATTAACATACTCAAAATTAGCTTAAATAAATTTAAGAATTTATAACTTATATGTGAATATTTCCAGTTTTTTTAATATAAAAGGAAAATTACATACAAATTATAAATCTAGCTATAAATACAATAAACAAAAATTGGAAGTATTGCTCTTGGTATATAAAATGGGATACTCTTTTTACAAAAATCTATATAATTTTAAATCACTACTACTCAAAATTACTACAGTTTATTGAGTCCAAGTTCCTTTAGTGCTCATTTAATAATCATAGGAGAGAGGAGAGATGAAATATTTTAAATGGATAATTTTGGATGTCTTTACCTAATGCTTAAATTTTTGTAAGTTCTTTGAAAATGCTCCTAACTTTATATTGTCAAATATTCCTTTTAGGTTCTTTCAAATTGTATTGTGGATACTTTGAGAGGTCTATGTAGCAGGTTGGATTTATGTCGCCCCCGAATAACTACTTAGTAATCTTGAAAACTAATTAAGCGGTTTAATAAAATTAATTATTAAGCTAAGCTCAATTTTGTAATTTTAATTTAAATTTTTTGTGGTTTTACTTTTCTAATTAATTAATAAAGTTAATAATCTTTTGCCACTTTTGGGACTTAATTGAATATCTCAATGATTATTTAATTAGACCAATCCAGCTTTTAGATATCTATAACCTTCCGAGACTGCCAATGGTCTCTTGCATTTAATAACGCAATTCTCTACACCTTGTTCAGTTGAGGTATTTAATTCACAACTTCTGATGCAATCATAATAAGCAATTTTGGGATCTAATTTGTTCTTAAGGTGCTTATCTCTAAATGTTTTCATGTTGTTAACCTTAAAGTGAAGTTAATATATATGAAATATTTTGTTCTGCACAGAGCACAAATACTTGCTTTAAATAATATGAAATAATTTTTCTTTTAGAAGTCTTTAGCTTTTTTATTACCACCACATTTCAAGATTTAAGTTTTTTTATTTTTGCTAACTCTATTAAACGCAAGTTCACACTCTTTTAATTCTTTGAAAGAGATCATGAAGTATTCTTGCCATATCAACAGAAGATAGTTCTCCATTATTATTCCATTTAAGGGTGGTTTTGCGTTGCGCTGGTGTTGTTGAATTATTTTTCATCATTTTTATATCTCAGGTTTTATTTTTCAACAGATATATTTGATAACTTCAAAGAAAATGTGAAGTTTTCTTAAGAGATGATATTTAAAATAATTTA
>CACNSV010000070.1 GCA_902623195.1 uncultured Prochlorococcus sp.
TTTTTCCCAGGAGAAATTGGAAGCAGTTTTTATTTTAATCAAAGATTATTTTAGGAATAAAGAAAATAATCTTTCTTTTGGTCTTTTAGAAAATGGCATATCAGTAAGATTTCTTGGTTCATCTACTCAGGAAGCTAGACAAAATTTCTTTTGGATTTGGACTCAATTTAGAGAGTCGAGTGGTTTTCTAAAACCAAAATATGAAGGAGTTTGGCCATTACAGGATGCGTTTAATTATTAATTATGTTCACCAGTAACATTTTAAAAATTAATTAAATAATAAATTAAAAATATGCATCTAACTCCACAAGAAAAAGATAAATTATTAATATTTTCAGCAGCTCAACTTGCTGAAAGAAGATTGAATAGAGGGTTAAAATTAAACTATCCAGAAGCAGTTGCTTTTTTAAGCTTTCAAGTACTTGAGGGTGCTAGAGATGGCAAAAGTGTAAGTGAATTAATGTCTGAAGGTAATAGTTGGCTCTCTAGAGATCAAGTTATGGAAGGAATTCCCGAAATGGTTAACGAGTTACAAATAGAAGCAATATTTCCTGATGGAACAAAATTAGTGACCATCCATAATCCAATAAATTAATTATGAAATATTTAATACCAGGAGAAATAATCTCTGAGGACGGATTCATAGAGCTAAATAGTTCAAAAAAATCTATAAATTTAATAGTATCTAATTTAGGTGATAGACCAATTCAAGTTGGATCACATTTTCATTTTTTTGAGATAAACAAAGCCCTTGATTTTGATAGAGATCTAGCTTTAGGTATGCGATTAGATATTCCTGCAGGAACTTCTATTAGATTTGAGCCTGGTGATACAACTGAAGTAAAACTTGTTCCTTATTGTGGGTTAAGAAATGTATACGGTTTTAATAATCTGACTAATGGCCCGTTAAAAATTTAAATTATGGCTTATAAGATAGATAAAAAAACTTATTCTCAAACTTATGGTCCTACAACTGGAGATAGAGTAAGACTAGCTGATACTCAGTTAATAATTGAGGTTGAGAAAGATTTTACCTCTTACGGAGACGAAGTTAAATTTGGAGGAGGTAAGGTTATCAGAGATGGCATGGGACAGTCACAAATATCTAGAGATGATGGTGCTGTTGATACAGTTATTACGAATGCTTTAATTGTAGATTGGTGGGGAATTGTAAAAGCAGATATTGGAATCAAAGATGGAAATATCTCAAATATTGGTAAAGCAGGTAATCCAGATATTCAAGATAATGTTGACATAATCATTGGAGCTTCAACAGAGGTAATCGCAGGAGAGGGGCATATATTAACAGCTGGATCAATAGATACTCATATACATTTTATCTGTCCACAGCAAATAGAAACGGCATTGGCATCTGGCATAACTACAATGCTTGGTGGAGGTACAGGTCCTGCAACAGGAACTAATGCTACAACATGTACTCCAGGATCTTTCCATATAGGTAGAATGCTCCAATCTGCAGAGGCTTTTCCTGTAAATTTAGGCTTTTTTGGAAAAGGTAATTCTACGAATGAAAAGAATCTTGTTGATCAAGTTAATGCAGGTGCATGTGGATTAAAATTACATGAAGATTGGGGTACTACACCAGCGACAATCAACTCTTGCTTAAATGTTGCGGATTTATACGATGTTCAAGTATGTATCCATACTGATACTTTAAATGAAGCAGGTTTTGTTGAAGATACTATTAATTCAATATCTGGTAGAACCATTCATACTTTTCATACTGAGGGCGCAGGAGGTGGGCATGCTCCAGATATCATAAAAATTTGTGGAGAGAAGAATATCTTACCTAGTAGTACTAATCCAACTCGTCCATACACAAAAAATACGCTTGAAGAACATTTGGATATGCTTATGGTTTGTCATCATTTAGATTCTAAAATTTCAGAGGATATTGCTTTCGCTGAATCTAGAATTAGAAGAGAGACTATAGCCGCTGAAGATATTCTTCATGACATAGGTGCATTTTCGATAATTGCAAGTGACTCTCAAGCTATGGGTAGAGTTGGCGAAGTTATAACAAGAACATTTCAGACAGCCCATAAAATGAAATTACAAAGAGGATTTTTACAAGAAGATTCAGAAAGGAATGATAATTTTAGAGTTAAAAGATATATTTCAAAAGTAACTATTAACCCAGCCATCGCTCATGGCTTAGATAAATATGTAGGTTCTATTGAAAGAGGTAAATTAGCAGATTTGGTTTTATGGAAACCAGCATTTTTTGGTGTAAAGCCAGAAATCGTTGTTAAGAATGGTTCTATAGTTTGGGCTCAAATGGGTGATGCAAATGCTTCAATACCTACTCCTGGTCCAGTATATGGTAGACCTATGTTTGCTAATTATGGTTTATCAAAGATTAATAGTTCATATCTTTTTTTAAGTAAAAATGCCATTGAACTAGATATCCCTAAGCAGCTTGGTTTACAAAAAAGATGCGTTGCCGTAGAAAATACTAGATTTATAGGGAAACAAAATTTAAAACTTAATAATAAATTACCCGACTTATTTGTAGATCCCCAGACCTATG
>CACNSV010000071.1 GCA_902623195.1 uncultured Prochlorococcus sp.
TTTAGTTATAAGAAATCCTCTTGGATCTGGCTTACATCAAGAAGGAAAAAGATTAACTAAGCAAAGATTAAAAGTACTAAACTTATTTGAAAATATTGGACCAGGTAATCACTTAAGTGCCGAAGAAGTTCATTCAGAATTAAAAGATTTAAATTCAAAAATTTCGCTTGCAACTATTTATAGAACATTAAGGCTTCTAGTACAAATGGGATATCTTCATGAAAGAGAATTAAGTGAAGGGGGTCATAGATATGAATTATTAAGTAATGATTTCCCGGATCATCATCATTTAATATGTATTAAATGCGGAAGAACTGAAGAGTTTGAAAGTGATCAAGTTTTAGAGGCGGGTAGAAAAGCTGCAAGTATTAAAGGTTTTAAATTAATAGAGTCATCCTTTAAAGTTAAAGCCATTTGTCCAAATTGTTTATAGATTTGATTTTAACTTAAGCTTCCACCACAGCTCGAACCAGCGCCTGCGGTACATGCAAAACAGTGATTTTTTGCTGCAATTGGATAATTAAATGATGATGAGTAATTTAAAAGTTCATAAAGATTCTTTGGTCCACTTTCACTTTTTAATTTTAGTTGTTGATTAAAATCGCAATCATAAATCTGACCTTCCCAATCAATACTTAAAGTTTTTTTACACATTAAATTTTTTAAATTTTGTTGATTAAAATTTTTTGCAAGTAATTCAAAATATTTTTCAAGCTCCCCAGTCATTTTTAAAAAGTCTGCATACCTATTAATAGGCATATTTGTTATTGTATACAGTTTATTAAAAGTAATTTTATATTTCTCAAATAAAACCTTTTTATAGTCTTTTTCTAATTTGTCTTGAGCAGGGGGTAATGAAGGATTTATAGGATTATACACTAGATTTAATTCAAGTTCTGTATTAGTTTTTCCATATCCTAAGTTATTTAAGATTTTGATCGCATTAATACTTTTATCAAAAACACCAGAACCTCTTTGTTTCTCAACATTTTCTTTTTCATAGCACGGTAATGAAGCTGTTATAGTAACTTTATTTTCAGCTAGAAAATTTGGTAAGTCTTCATAACCTTTTTCAAAGAAAATTGTTAAATTGCATCTATCTATAATATTTATATCTTGATTCTTGAGACTTAATACAAGTTTCTTAAAATTAGGGTTCATCTCTGGTGCTCCACCAGTGATGTCTAATGTTTTTATGTTGAATTTTTTTATTATCTTTGGAATTAGATTTAAAATTTCTTCTGACATCATCTCGGTTCTACTTGGACTAGAGTTCACATGACAATGCTTGCAAGCTTGATTACATTTATATCCAATATTAATTTGTAAAGTATCTATAGATTCCTTATTTATATTCGGGAATGAAGTTTTCATGAAATATCTATTTACTTTTAAATTGTCAATAAAAAGTAAATTAGTCAATAAATATAAATATATTATTTTTTTATTTGATATCTTTTATGGGCTATTTTTATAAACCAATTTATATATTCTTCCGGCCCATTCTGGAAAATAATGTCAAATTTTAGACTATCATATTTATCTGTAATTCCTTTAAGACCAGTTTCTTTTGTTGAGGGTCTGAATACTTCTCCATAGCTGCTATCAACAAAAATTATATTATTTTTAATTCCATATTCAAAACCTAATAATTGAATAAATTCTAAAAAAGATCTGTCACTTCCACCTCTTGAAAAAGAATTACTCTTTTTAATTTGATTAGAAGTAATAGTATCTCCTACTCCAATGATTAATGGCATATCCTCAGGTTGGATATATTTTTTGCAGAAAGCTATTTTCTCTTTTTTCTCAACTGGTGCATCTCTAAAATTAAAATTTTCTCCAAATGGTTTTTTACCTTTTCTATCTCCAATGAATCTATTTAATAAACACAATACGCCTGCATCTTTTTGTGCACCTTTTAAAAGTAATTGTATATCAGTTGAACCAATATCATTTTTTTTTGATTCTTTTAATATTTCAACTCCATTTTTTGATCCTAGATTTGGGGATATGTGGAGGAAAAATGAATTTCTTAATCCCTTAGATTCTCCTATAGAAATTATTTCATTCATCATTTTTTGAAAATATCCTTGTATTTTTATCTTTTTAAGATAATTTTCTGATATTTCAAAAAGGCTATTGAAGTTTATTGTTGGAGAAAATCTAGTATCGCAAATTGATTTTTTCATATGGAAATTAATTACATTATCATCCATTTTGGGAAATAATTCTTTGACAATTAATCTAAATTTGGGTCGCATCATTTGAGGCACATTAGCTAAAAAATCTAATTCTTCTTTTGAAATCCCTTCAGAATTTATATCTCCTTTATTATCTTGATATTCAACACCGCATGCTGCTAAACCTCTTAAATAAAGTCCATCTTGTTTCGGTTTAAACTTACTTCCTAAAGATCTTTCAATTATTCTATTAACTCCCCTTTTACCCTCATGTTCTCCACATGTAAGTACAAAGAATTCTTTATCTAACTTTTTCGCAGCAAATATATATTCTTTATTTAATTTT
>CACNSV010000072.1 GCA_902623195.1 uncultured Prochlorococcus sp.
ATTAATACGTTCTGCAGAGACATATTACGGAGGATCATTGAAAGATGTAGTTTTAACTGATAAATCAATCGGATAAGGAATTAATAAAAATTTAAAAAGATTAATTTATTTAAATGTCTCGAGCGTGACTTGAACACGCGACCTGCGGGCTATGAATCCGCCGCTCTAACCAGCTGAGCTACCGAGACCTGTTAATAATATAAATCATCGGCAGTATTATTTATGAGATATTTTATTTATTTGTTTATGTGCCTCATATAAGGCTATGCCACATGCTACTGAAAGATTTAAACTTCTTACTCCAATATTGTTATTTAGCTCTGAGGCTTTATTTGGCATATATATAGAAACTAATGCTTCACTTTTCTCTATGATTTGATCTGGAAGTCCATTATCCTCTCTCCCAAATAAAAGGACATCATTCTTTTGAAATTTAAAATCTCGAAGATATAGTCCATTTTTTTTGCTAAAAGAAATTACTCTTCTATTTTTTTTTCTTTTTTTAAATTCATCAAAATCTGAATAAGTAATAATTTTCATTAAGTGCCAATAATCCAAACCCGCTCTCTTCAGATATTTATCATCTAACTTAAATCCTAATGGCTCTATTAAATTAAGAGTGATATCAAATGCTGCACATGTTCTTGCAATACTTCCAGTATTTTGTGGTATTCGTGGTTCAAATAAAGATATTTCCAATATTATCTAGGTATATTAAAAAACATCTTATCTAATTGTATTGCTTTACCATTGATAGTTATCCAATTTTCTTTGGAAATCTTTGTAATTTCCTGAAGACATATTCCTAATCTATCAGTGTAAAGATTTCCTATTTCATATTCAGAAACTAATCCCCAACCAGTTTGCTCACCAACAATTATTATTTTGCTTTTATATGAAGCTAAATAGTATAAAAGATTATTTAAATAATTTTCCCACTCATTACTCTTTTGTTTTAGGCTATTAACAATGAAACCACCTAAAGAATCAATAAGTAAAACGCCTTTATCCACTTTAATATTAGGAATTAAGTTCTCAGTTTCAATTAATTGCCAGCTTTTAGGTCTTCTTAATTGATGAATTCTTATTTTTTCCTTCCATATCTCGTCCTTTGGACGATTTTCAGATAAGGCAATATAAGTTACTTTTTTTTCTTTACTAGCTAGATATTCTGCAAATTCACTTTTCCCGCTTTTTACACCACCACTAACTAAAATTATATGACTCATTAAGATGCAATTACTCTAATTTGTACTTGATCTGGAAAAATACCAAGTAGCTAAAGGGACAATTGAAGCAACGAGTAATAATGCAATGACAATATAAGTGGCGGTAGATGAAGATTCCATATCAGTGGTCCTCATAACATTAAAATTAGGATCTACCACTGGATTATCTATCGCTGATGGTTGACTTTTCTCGTAATTAATAGTTTTTTGTTGTGATACTAAGAAGTAATCAAAAATTGATGTTGAGCTTAGTGCGTAACTCTGAATAGGAGCGATTGTTAAGAAAATTGTTAAGGAAATTATAGAAAATGTTTTATTAAAGAACTTTTTCATTTCATAAATTAAAACCAAGTATATATTAAAACTATTATTGTTAGTTGTGTGGCATTTAAATTAAATAAAGTAAATTTAATACTTTTAAAAATTTTTCTTTTAAGGATTTTATGAGATCTAATAGCTTTAATTTAATAGTCATTGGCTCAATTCTATTTTTGCTGCAATTAATAAATTTTGTTTCTATCAATCAAATAAGTCCTGAAATAGAAAGAGCTCAAGTATTAGCCGCAATATCTTCAATAATTATTATTTTAATTGGTTTTTTGTTTCAAAGAATTTCTCCTATCTCTGGAGAGAAAGTAGCTTTAAAAGGAGTAAATGGTTTTATTTACGATCCTTCTATTCCGAAAGAGTTACTTAATGAATTAGCTTGGGGTACTGAAGCAGTTCTGACATCTACCGCTGCAGCGACAATCTTAATTAATAACAAAGGGATTAACATTCTTAAGAGAGGTATCATTTCGAAAAGTAATTTTATACCTAAAGAAATATGCTCAAGATGTTTGAAAGAAAATAAAATAATTTCACTGGTAAATACAAAGTTTTATCCAGGAAGAGAGGAATTTGATGATTTTTGTGAAGATATTCCATCAGTATTAATAATACCTGTAAATAAACAGTGTTTTATTTTAGTTGGAGGTTGGTCTTCAAGATGTTTTACAAAATCAGATGAGCAATGGATTATGAACTGGTCAAAAAAACTTTTATTACTATTTAAGGAAAATAATTTCTAGAAAACTAACTTAGATTTAACTTTATCATTTTTAGATTTAAATATGACATCCTTTGTTAAGATATTATAATATGCATTTTCTGAACTTATATTATATTTTCTTATGCCATCTTCATCTTTATAATTATATTTAATAGGTCTATAAAAA
>CACNSV010000073.1 GCA_902623195.1 uncultured Prochlorococcus sp.
AATTGCTAAAAACTGTCCTGATATACAAATTAATGTTGTTGATATAAATATTGAGAGAATTGAAAGATGGAACGACAAAAACCTCAAAAATTTACCTATATATGAACCTGGATTAGAAGAAATAGTTAAAAAATGTAGGGGGAAAAATTTACATTTTTCTAATAATGTTAATTTAAATATAGCTAATGCTGATATGATTTTTATATCTGTAAATACTCCAACAAAAACTAAAGGTCTAGGAGCTGGATTTGCAAGTGATCTTAAATGGATAGAGAAATCAGCAAGAGAAATTTCCAAATATGCTAAAGGCAAAACAATTATTGTTGAAAAAAGTACATTGCCAGTAAAAACAGCATCAACTATTAAAAAAATTTTATATTCAACCTCAGAAAATTCTTCAGATAAAAATGAAAAAACTTTTTATATCCTCTCAAATCCAGAATTTTTAGCTGAGGGCTCAGCTATTAAAGATCTAGAGAATCCTGATAGAGTATTAATTGGTGGAGAAGATGAAGAAGCAATAAAAGCATTATCAAATCTTTATATTAAATGGATTGATAAAGAAAAGATACTAACAACAAATCTTTGGAGTTCAGAACTTTCAAAACTAATTTCTAATGCTTTTCTTGCTCAAAGGATAAGTTCAATTAACTCTGTGTCAGCGATATGTGAAGCAACAGGAGCTGATATTAAAGAAGTTTCTAAGGCCATAGGTTCTGATAAAAGGATTGGAAAATTTTTTCTGAATGCCGGCCCAGGATTTGGTGGAAGCTGCTTTAAAAAAGATATTTTAAACTTGATATATATTTGTAAGCATTATGGACTTGATGAAGTAGCAGATTATTGGGAGCAAATAATAAATATTAATTCTTGGCAAATAAGTAGGATTACACAAATTATAGTTGAAAAGTTATTTGGTACAATATCTGGCAAAAGATTAGTTATTTTAGGCTTTTCATTCAAAGCTAATACAAATGATACAAGGGAATCACCAGCAATATATATTTGTCAAAAATTAATGATTGAAGGAGGAAACTTAATAATTTATGATCCGAAAGTTGATTATTCACAAATTGAGAATGATATTAATAAGAAAATGGCTTCAATTGAAGAAATCAATCACTCAGAGGGAGAATGGTATAAAAGTAAAAATATCTATCATGCAGTTCAAGATGCTGATGCAGTAATATTACTAACAGAATGGGATCAATTTATAAATCTTGATTGGGAAAGAATTTCTAATTCAATGAGGAAACCATCTTGGATATTTGATACAAGATATTTATTAGATCCAAGAATTATTTCATCAATTAATATCAATTATTGGAGAATAGGATATGGCGATAAAAGAGGTATTTAAACACAAGTAAAATGTCTAATAAAAGAAAAATATTAGTTACTGGATCAGCAGGTTTTATCGGATACCATACATGCTTACGACTATTAAAAGAAGAAGAATTTGTAATTGGATTAGATAATATTAATAACTATTATGATATAAAAATCAAAAAGGCAAGATTAAACGATTTAGAGGTATTGTCCAAGAAAAATAATTTTAATTGGAAATTTATCAAGGGGAATCTTGAGGATCAAGTTTTTCTAAAAAAATTATTTTCAGAATATAATCCTGAAATTGTTATACACTTAGCAGCTCAAGCGGGAGTAAGGCACTCGAAAAAGGAGCCTATCAAATATTTAAATTCAAATATAATCGGATTCGTTAATGTTTTAGAATGTTGTAAAGAATTTCCAGTTAAAAACTTTATTTATGCTAGCAGCAGTTCAGTTTATGGAGTTAATCAAAAACTTCCTTTTATAGAATCTGAATCAGCAAGCTATCCAGCAAGTCTTTATGCCGCTACGAAAAGGTCAAATGAATTAATAGCTCATAGTTACAGTCATATTTATAAAATTCCGTGTATTGGATTAAGATTTTTTACCGTTTATGGTCCATGGGGCAGACCTGATATGGCACCAATGATATTTACAAAAGCAATTTTTAGTGGTAAACCAATTGAAATTTTTAATAATGGAGAAATGTCTAGAGATTTTACGTACATAGATGATGTAATAGAAATTTTAAATAGAATAAAAGATAAACCCCCACAAATTAATAAAAATACTGGTGAAAAATATAATTATGAAAATGTTCTCAATCCATATTTGATATTCAATATTGGATGTAGTCAAAGAATTAAATTACTTAGATTTGTCGAAATTCTTGAAGAGGAGATAGGTATTAAAGCAAAAAAAATTTTATTACCCATGTTCAGCGGAGATGTTAAAGATACTTATTCAAATAATAGAAAAATTTCTCAATATACAAATTATGTGCCACAAATA
>CACNSV010000074.1 GCA_902623195.1 uncultured Prochlorococcus sp.
TTTGGTATCCGTTCAAGACCTGAAGGTGAACCATCTCCATTATTAAAATCATTAGATAAAGGTTTAATTTTATGTTCGGGATTTTATAAAAATGGTATCCTACTTGCCCCTGCCTGTTCACATTGGATCTCAGAGGAGATTAAAAAACATATTTAACTATTTTGATTCAGTAAAATCAGCATCAATAACATCATCTCCATCGTCTTTAGGTCCCGTTTGTTCTGAAGCATCAGTAGTTGTTGATTGATTACCAGGTTGTTGATAGACAGAGGATCCTACAGCATAAAGTTCTTGTTGAAGTTCTTCAAGAAGTTTCTTCATTGCTTCATAATCTTCTTTGTCGGTAGCCTCTTTCAAAGACTTACTTTTTTCTTCTACCTTTGCTTTAGTAGCAGCATCAATTTTATCACCGAGTTCTGCTAATTGCTTCTCTGTTTGGTAAACAAGTGTTTCAGATTGATTCTTTAGATCGATACGTTCTCTTTTTTCCTTATCAGAAGAAGCATTTGTTTCAGCGTCTTTAACCATTTTATCTACCTCGTTATCTGACAATGTTGAAGCTCCTGTTATAGAAATACTTTGCTCCTTACCACTACCTTTATCTTTAGCAGTAACACTTAAGATGCCATTAGCATCAATATCAAAAGTGACTTCGATTTGTGGAACACCTCTTGGAGCAGAGGGGATCCCATCTAATCTAAAGGTACCTAAACTTTTATTATCAGAAGCCATTTCTCTTTCACCCTGCAAAACATGTATTTCTACATTTGTTTGACCATCTACAGCCGTTGAATAAGTTTCTGATTTCTTTGTAGGTACTGTAGTATTACGTGCAATCATTTTTGTCATAACACCACCAAGAGTTTCTACTCCTAAAGAAAGAGGTGTGACATCTAATAAAAGTATATCTTTCACTTCACCAGCTAAAACACCCCCTTGAACGGCTGCTCCAACAGCAACAACTTCATCTGGATTAACAGTTTGATTAGGATCTTTGCCTGTAATTTTTTTAACTAAATCTAGTACTGCGGGAATCCTAGAAGATCCTCCTACCATAACAACTTCATCAATCTCACTGGTTGAGATTTTGGCATCTTTAAGAGCTTGCTCTACAGGAATCTTACATCTATCTATGAGAGACGCAGCTAATTCTTCAAATTTTGCTCTTGTAAGGTTTAAATCAAGATGTTTGGGACCTTCTGGCGTAGCAGTAATGAAAGGTAAGTTAATTTCACTTTGAGTAGCATTTGATAATTCAATTTTTGCTTTTTCAGCCGCCTCAGTTAAACGCTGTAATGCTTGCTTATCTTGCCTTAAATCTATCCCTTCATTTGATTTAAATGAGTTTGCCAAATGATCTACAATACATCTATCAAAGTCATCCCCTCCAAGATGAGTATCTCCAGATGTTGAAAGAACTTCTGTTACACCATCTCCAGCCTCAATAACTGAAACATCAAAAGTTCCTCCCCCTAAATCAAAAACAAGTATTTTTTCATTTTCTTTATCTAAACCATAAGCTAAAGCTGCCGCAGTTGGTTCATTAACAATTCTAAGAACTTCCAATCCTGCAATTTTACCTGCATCCTTTGTTGCTTGCCTTTGTGAATCATTAAAATAAGCAGGGACAGTAATTACAGCTTGAGTAACAGTTTGGCCTAAATATTTTCCAGCATCTTCGGCTAATTTTCTTAATACTTGAGAACTGACTTCCTCAGGAGAAAATTGTTTATCCAAAACAGGACACTTTAATTTAACGCTAGAACCAGATTTCTCAACCGAGTAACTTACTTCCTTGGATTCTTGACTAACTTCGTCGACTCTTCTTCCAACAAATCTTTTTGCAGAATAAAAAGTATTTTCAGGATTCATAACTGCTTGTCTTTTTGCTATTTGACCAACAAGCTTGTCTTGGTTTTTAGTATATGCAACTACTGATGGCGTAGTTCTGAAACCTTCAGCATTTGCTATTACAGTGGGTTTGCCACCTTCCATAACAGCAACACAACTATTTGTTGTACCTAAATCAATTCCAACAACCTTACCCATGTTTAAAAACTTTTTTTGATATTCTCCATAATCGGTCATCCTCGCCATTATTGTTACTCAAAAACGGGGAGTGGTTTCCGAACAAATCTAAATTTTATACTAAATTCTCAAAATATGATCACAAGTAAAACTAATTTTTTAGCATTAATTGGAAACCCTG
>CACNSV010000075.1 GCA_902623195.1 uncultured Prochlorococcus sp.
ATTTTCAAGAAAAAGTTTATAGAAATTCTTGACGCGCAACCCTATTATTGTGTTTGTTTTATCCCTCAAATTTTAACAGAAATTTTAACTAGGCATAAGTTAGAACAATGGTATAGAGCAATTGAAGACGTAAAAGTAAAAAAAGTAGAACATGAAAAAACTAAATCTGGTTTTATTTATGTAGCTGTAAATAACGATTTATATAGGGATGGGAATGGTTTTGATGATAGAACAAAAATAGGAGAAACTAAAAAGATTGAAAAAAGGAAAGAAGACTACAAAACATATAGTGCTGATGGATTTTTATTCATGAAAACTTGGTTTGTAAAAAATAGATTTAAAGTAGAGAAAATTATTAAAAATGAGCTTAAAAATTTTAAAAAGAAAGATGGAGCTGGAGAAGAATGGTTTGTCTTATCTGTAGAAGAAACTTTAACTAAAGTCGAAAAAGTAATTAAAAAGTATGTTGAGAAGGAAGGTTATTTTCAGGATGATTATTATAAAAATTCAGGAAAGGGATTTAATTAGACATTAACTTAATAATTTAATCTAAATATCTTGTCAATCAATGATAATTTATCTACAAAATATATTAAGTTGTTCATATTCTCCAGATTGGTTGCTGCGAAAAGGTATCTTTTAGTTTTCATTTAAAATACTTTGAACCTATTTCGAATAGCTTTGTATGGTGAGGTCTTATATGTAAATGAAAATGAGGGAGCATTGTTTACTCCCTCTTTTTTTAATTCATATATTTTTGGTTTCTTGTTGAAAGATCATGATGAAGCAAAATCATTAACTTTTTAAGATAATTTGATTCTTTTTTCATTAAAATTTCAAGTTCTTTGTAAGAACTAAACTTTAAATTTTTAATCTTTCTAGCGATAGTTAGACTATCGTTCATGAGATGAAATGTTTCGTGCAACATGATCAATTAATCCGTTTGGAATGATTGACTTTCGTAACTATTCCAAACTTTAAAAACTTCTCTAAATTTATTTAAGTCTTGATCTAGAAGAATTAACCATTCTTCCACTTGATCAAATTTTTTATTTAGTCTGTTTTCTAAATTTTGTAAGTTAACGGCAATAAGTTCTTGCGCTTCTCTCAGGTCCTCTATGTCTTGCATTGCAAGAGAGGTTCGTAGACCAGATTCAGTAGGTTTTACGTTTAATTCACCACCAATAAATTTGGTGATTTTTTCTTTAGGGAATTCTTCAAAAGGAATTAAAAAAGTAAATTTTTGTCCATTTTTTTCGCCAATTCCAACAGCATAACCATTCATGATTTTGTTATGTTTCATGGCTGGTTCAACGTATTTTGCTACATCAACAAATTTCAGCCGAGTAAATACGGGAAGGATTTTTTTCTTTTTATGCATTTTATTAATAGGTATATGAAGCTATTGTTGCCTCTGAGCAATCAATTAAGTCATAGGATTGCGTTTGAGATCTTGATGGCATGATGCCTTGGTATTCAACTTCAATTAATTTTTGTTGAAATAGGGCTGCATATTTTGCTAAATAATTTGACTGTTTTGACCATTCTGCAACTTCACGCTGTTGTTTTTTACTAAAGCCAGCTTCCTTAGCATTTTTTACTGATTCCCATACTGGAAGACATATATCATTTGTAAGCCAAATACCTAGTCGAGTTGACTTTCTAACATATGCGGTTAAAAATTTTCTGTCATTAAAACATTTGGGCAACCAAATATTTTTAGTGTATGGGATAGGAGCGTAATCGCTCTCTAGATAGTCTTTCAAGACATTCATAAAATACTCCAATTGATATTAGAAATAAAAAGGTGACAAGTTTTTATGTCCTTTTTTCAAACACGTCTCGGCAATGAGAAACAGTTTGATTTTACGCGGTGTTTCTTTAATAACTAAGATCAATCCATCAGAGCAGAGGCTAAGTTAATAGCATGAGCAAGTTAGTGCAACTTGCCATTTTATGGGTCTTAATAGAAATACAATATCATGACTTCTGGTGTTTGCAATCAATTTTTTTTGTATTTCTTGTTAAAACCTTTTTTTGAATTATTAGTGGTGAGTGAAAGCATTCTGAATCCTTTTTTTAAATGTATTAACTCATAATTCCAAAATTATTAACTAAAAAGGAGGTTTCACGTGGGTTTCACGTGGGAAAATACGTGTTATAATATGCTCAAATACATTGCTACGACTGTGTTTTTATATGC
>CACNSV010000076.1 GCA_902623195.1 uncultured Prochlorococcus sp.
AGCAAATAGATTTCAGAGAAAATAATTCTTTTGATAAACAACTAAGAGAGATAATGTTACAAAGTAAATGTAAACTCGTGTTTATCCAGAAAAGTTGTGGATATACCTGGAGGCGTTCACTTCACATAAAAGATATAGAAAAAATTTGTAAAGTGATTCATTCAATCGATAAAAATTGCATTTGTTTTGTTGATAACTGTTATGGGGAATTAGTTGAGGATAAAGAACCTACTGCTTACGGAGCAAATATAGTCGCTGGATCTTTGATTAAAAATTTAGGAGGTACACTAGTTCCAAGCGGTGGTTATGTGGCAGGTGATCAAGAATTAGTTGAACTTACATGCAATAGACTAACATCTCCGGGAATTGGTTCTAAAGCAGGTATAAATTTTGGATTAAGCAGGACTATACTTCAAGGCTTATTTCTTTCTCCTCAAATGATCAATGAATCATTAAATTGTGCGGATCTCATAGCTTCTGTATTTAAAAAAATTGGTTTTAAAGTTCTACCTGAACCTGGTGCGTATAGATCAGATATTATTCAGGCTATTCAGTTAGAAGATCCTTTATTAATAGAAAGGATTTGCCAGTCATTTCAGTCCTGTTCTCCTGTGGATTCTTTTTTAAATGTTATTCCTTCTGTGATGAATGGTTATGAATCGAATTTATTAATGGCCGGTGGAACATTTATTGAAGGTAGTACAAGCGAGTTCTCGGCAGATGCACCTTTAAGAGAACCTTATAATATTTTTATACAAGGAGGTACGCATATTGCGCATATCAAAATTGCTTTGATTCAGTTATTATCAAATCTATTAGAAGAAAATTTTATTGAAAGAGAATTTTTACGAAGTATTTAAAATTTATGACTTATCTATTTCCTGAATATTTACAATATGCAGATACGCATGAATATATCAAACAAGAGGGTGAGCTTTTGAGGCTGGGAATTAGTGAATTTGCTGTTGATCAGCTTGGAGATATTGTCTTTGTCGAATTAGCAGAGAAAGGAGAAGTATTAAAGAAAGGTGATACTTTTGGAACAATTGAATCTGTAAAAGCAGTTGAAGAAGTATTTTTACCTTTTTCGGGGGAAATTATTGATAGAAATGAAGCAATAATTGATAATCCAGAAATCTTACAGAATGATCCTATTAACTCTGGCTGGTTAATTATTTTTAAACCAAATGACAATTATTCTATGAATGATTTGATGACTTCAGATGAATATAAATCAAAAGTTGTGCCAAATTAAAACATTGGTAAAAAAATCGGCTATTTTAAAAAAAAATGAACTAAAAACATGAATCTTCATAATTCTGATTTATTTGAAAATAGGCATTTAGGGCTTAATAAAAATGATGAAAAAATTATGCTTAATAAGTTGGGTTTTAATTCAATTGAAGATTTTATAAATCAAGTCGTTCCAAAAGATATACAAATAAACAATCAATCAGCGGGTAATTTCCCTAAAGGATGTTCTGAGATAGAGGCCTCCAAGAAGATAAATAAAATTGCTAATAAGAATGTATTTAAAAGATCTTTGATAGGGCTTGGTTATTACTCTACACATACACCAGAAGTTATTAAGAGACATGTTTTAGAAAATCCTCGTTGGTATACCTCATATACCCCATATCAAGCAGAAATATCTCAAGGGAGATTAGAGGCTTTATTTAATTTTCAAACTTTAATTTGTGAATTAACAGGATTCCCAATTGCTAATGCTTCACTACTCGATGAGGGAACTGCCGCAGCAGAAGCAATGACTGTTGCATATGCAGCTAGAAAAAATAAATCTTCAAATGTCTTTTTAGTAAGTGAATCTGTTTATAATCACAATTTCAACGTGTTGGCAACAAGAGCAAAACCTCTTGGTATTACGTTAAAAACTTTTAAAAATAATATATATGATTTTGATGAATTAGCTTTTGGATTGTTGATACAATTGCCAGCGCAAAATGGAGATTTATTTAATCCATCTTATTTAATTTCTAAAGCCCAAAAACATGATATATCTGTATGCGCATCAATAGATCCCCTTATGCAAGTTCTTATCAGACCAATTGCACACTTTGGTGTAGATATAGCTATTGGCTCGATGCAAAGATTTGGAGTACCTGTTGGATTTGGTGGTCCACATGCAGCATTTTTTGCGTGCAA
>CACNSV010000077.1 GCA_902623195.1 uncultured Prochlorococcus sp.
AGTGCAGTTGGTCTAGGTAATTTATGGGGGTTCGCTTATAGATCTTCTCAAGGAGGAGGTGCAGCTTTCGTTTTACTATATATTTTTGTTGTTTTAGTTGTCGGAATCCCTTTATTTGTTGCCGAATTTTCTTTGGGTAGAAGCACAAATACAAGTGCAGTTTTAGCTCCAATAAAAGCGGCAGGAAAAAGATGGGCTCCCTTAGGTTTCCTTTTTCTAATCTCACCTCTTGCCATAGCTTCATATTATGCAGTAATTATGGGTTGGACTGCAGATATTTTCTATCAATCATTATTTGTTGGAATGCCGGAAAATATTGATCAAGCAGGAGAATTATTTAATCTTATTCATAATGGATCACGAGATTTGGTTGGACAAATTTTTAGTTTAGCCCTTGCCTTATATATAGTTTCAGGAGGAATTAAAAAGGGGATTGAGAAATTAAATAAAATCTGTATGCCAATTTTATTTATAATTCTTTTAGGTCTTGTTATTTGGTCAGCTTTTTTAGGTAATGCGGGAGAGGGCTATAGGAATTTTTTATTTAATTTTGATTTAAGTCAATTAGCTAATCCAACGACAATAAGGAATGCTTTTAGCCAAGCATTTTTCTCATTGAGTTTAGGGATAGGAATAATGATTACTTATGCCTCTTATTTAAATAAAAAAAATAATTTAACTAAGCAAGCTGTACAAATCGCCTCATTAGATACGGCTGTTGGACTAATGGCAGGATTAATAACATTCCCTATTATTTTTACATTTGGTTTAAGCGAGACTATTAGTAATAGTACAATTGCTACTTTATTCATAACAATTCCTTCGGGACTTGGGCAATATGGATTTATTGGAAGAATAGTTGCTATTTTATTTTTCGGATTGGCTTATATAGCAGCAATTACTTCTTTAATTTCACTCATTGAAATCCCAGTATCTACACTTATTGATAAATTTCAAATAAAGAGAAATAATGCTTCTTTAATTACAATCATTTTTATCTTTTTATTGGGTATTCCTTCAGCCTTAAGTACGGATTTATTAGGTAATATCGACGCCGTAGCTAATGTACTACTAATATTTGGCGGTTTTCTCGTTTCTTTCCTAATTGGATGGGTAATACCAAAGACACTTGATAAAGAATTAACTAATTCTGGTTCATCATTATTAACTAGAAACTATTTAAAATTTATGTTGAAATATATTACCCCTCCTTTGGTCGCATGGGGATTAATTATTAGTGTTTATGATTTATTAAATAGTTGGATAGCTTAAATGAGAAATTATTTGTCATAATTTAAATTTCCTCGTTTTTTGCTATCGAAGTAAATTCAACTCCTTGATATTTCACAAAAGATGCTGTCCATATTTCTTTAGATAAATTTCCTAAGTATTGAAGAAATTGAGAAGTATCTCCATCTCTAATCCATTCAGCTTTAATAAATGGCAATTCTTTCTGCATTCTTTTTGGGTGCATATGTACCAATAAAAGACCTTTATCTTCTGATAATCTTTTAATTGCTCCATCATCACTTCTCTGGAATAGTCTTAGTAAGAGATTTAAGACTACATCATTTGCAAGATTTTTAAAGTTTTCTTTATCCACTATACTTTGTTTGATTTCCTTACCGCCAAGGGGCATTGATCTTTCGTTATTTTGCTCTATAAGTGCAATTGCAATTAAATAATCTTGGCTAGCCATATGATTTATAAATCAACTAGTTTTTATTCTAGCTCTTAACATACTTGAAATTACTTTTATTTTTGATATGAGCTAAATATTTCAGAATGTAGTTTTCTTTTCTCATTAATTTATTAAAGATTGAGAATTATATCTTTGATAAACATTTAATCTAAATTATGAAAAATTCATTATTTCTAATAAATATTTATCTTCTCTAATTGTGTCTTATGAAGAGTAATTGTTGCATGTAAGAAAAGAAATTATGTACTTGTAATTGTTTATAAGAAAAATTGTCACATAGGTCAAAATTTGCCTTAAACTTTAATTCTATTCTAAAAGTAGTTTATTAATAAATCCCCTAAAATTAAGAATCGTAATTGATACTTGTTTTATAGAATCTATTTTATTTATTATTAAATTTGTATTGTTTTCATTTCTTATAAAGTGTTTAACAACTTTAGAGT
>CACNSV010000078.1 GCA_902623195.1 uncultured Prochlorococcus sp.
TAATTGGTATAGATTCTTTTGAAAATAGTTCTCCAAAAGCCTTAAAAAGTGTTTTAAAGATTTTAAATAATTTTGAAGATTTTAATCAAGATAATTTCAATTTTATAAAAGGTGATATCAGAGAAAAATTATTTTTAAAAGAGGTATTTCAAAAAGCCCTTGATGAAAATAAACCCATTACAGATGTGATTCATCTTGCAGCATTGAAGTCAGTTTCTGATTCTTTTCAAAACCCAATTCGATATTGGGAATATAATGTGTATGGCTCTATGAACTTGTTAAATGTTATGAGCTTTTATGATTGTAGAAATTTAGTTTTTAGTAGTAGTGCGACTGTATATGAGCAATCTAATAAATTACTTGATGAAAAAACATTTATTAAACCAAATAATCCTTATGGAAGTACTAAAGCTGCAGTTGAACAATTTCTTTATGATGTGTATTCATCTTCAGATCAAGCTTGGAGAATTATAAATTTAAGATATTTTAATCCAATTGGTGCTCATAGTTCAGGGATTATTGGAGAAGACCCCAAATCTGCGGCTGCAAATATTTTTCCTCTTATAACGTCTGCATCATTGGGTAAATTAAAAGAATTGTATGTATTTGGTAATGATTGGGAAACTCGCGATGGTACTTGCATAAGAGATTACATTCATATAATGGACTTAGCTGAAGGTCATTTATGTGCTCTGGAAAATTTATACAAATCTAAGAATAAATTCTTGAATATTAATCTAGGAACAGGTAAAGGTGTAACCGTTTTAGAGTTAATATCTACCTTTGAGAAAGTAAATAAAACTAAAATTCCATTTAAATTCGCTGGTAGAAGATCTGGAGATAAAGTAATGTGTGTTGCAGATAATGCTTTGGCTATTAAATTATTAAATTGGAAAACTAAAAGATCTCTAGAAGATATGTGTATTGATGGTTGGAAATGGCAAAAATTAAATCCTAATGGATATGATTAAAAAATCTTTATACTAGTTTATGATTTATGAAATTAATATTTTTTTATTTATTAATTTTGCTTCGGCTTTATCTTTAATCTTAATAAATCATTATTAATCATTTCTTTAATAAGTTCTTTTAGATCTGTCTTAGATTTCCATCCAAGTTTATTTTTAGCTTTTGATGCATCCCCAATAAGGGTATCAACTTCTGTAGGTCTAAAATATCTCTTATCAACTTGAATTACAATTTGATTATTATCTTTTCTCAAGCCAATTTCATTTAAACCTTCACCTTCCCATCTTATACCTCCCCATCCAATAGTTTCAGCAGCAATTTCTATAAATTCTCTTACCGAAATCTGTTTGCCGGTTGCAATTACATAATCTTCTGGTTTTTCTTGTTGTAACATAAGCCACTGCATCTCAACATAATCTTTAGCGTGCCCCCAGTCTCTAAAGGCATTTAAATTACCAACAAATAATTTATTTTCTAAACCATTATGTATTCTTGCCATTCCTCTTGTTATTTTCCTTGTAATAAATGTTTCTCCTCTTCTGGGTGATTCATGATTAAATAGTATTCCATTACAAGCATATATTCCATAAGCTTCTCTATAGTTAACAACAATCCAATAAGAGTATAATTTTGCTACTGCGTAGGGACTTCTCGGATAAAAAGGTGTATGTTCATTTTGAGGTATTTCTTGCACTTTTCCATATAATTCAGAGGTGCTTGCTTGATATAGTTTCGTTTTTTTAGTTAGGTTGAGCAATCTAATTGCTTCAAGAATTCTTAGCGTTCCAAGAGCATCGCAATTAGCAGTATATTCTGGGGTCTCAAAGCTAACTGCAACATGGCTTTGTGCTGCAAGATTATAAATTTCATCTGGTTGAACTTCATTAATTATCCTAATTAAATTTGTGCTATCGGTTAAATCACCATAATGTAGGATAAAATTGGATTTTTCATGTGGATCTTTATAAATATGATCAATTCTATCTGTATTAAGACTACTTGATCTTCTTTTAATACCATGAACAATATAATTTTTATTTAGAAGAAATTCAGCTAAATAACTTCCATCTTGGCCTGTTATGCCAGTTATTAAAGCTACTTTCATAAATTAACTATCTTAATTAAATCTAATTAATTACCTAATCTTAACACTAATTACAGTAATCAATAAAA
>CACNSV010000079.1 GCA_902623195.1 uncultured Prochlorococcus sp.
AATCTTAACTGATTCCAAATCAAGTGAGGGATTTAAAAATCTTGTTAATGATAAAAACACTGTATTTGATCTTTTCATAATAGATAAATTTTTATTTAAGAAAATGTCTGCCTTAGGTAATATATGGAGAAATATTATTAAGATAATTTTTTTACCCCTTCAAATATATATTTTAAAAAAATTTTCTAAAAGGAATCCCGATTATATCTACTATGCACATTCAATGTATTATATGTGGTTATGTCATTTCGCAAAAGTAAAATTCATAGGTACTCCTCAAGGTAGTGAGATCCTAATAAGAACATATAAATCAACAATTTATAAATTATTTAGCGCAATTTCCATTCAATCTTCAATATTTACAACTTGTGATTCAAAAAAAATGGCTAGAAGAATTTATGAGATTTCAAAAAAGTATCCTTATATACTACAAAATGGAGTTGATACAAATTTAATTGATAAAATCAATAAGCAAAACGGAAATAATTTAAAGCGTAAAAATGAAATTGTTTCATTTAGAGGTTTATCCTCCCTTTATAGGACCAAAGATATATTTAAAGCAAGAGAGTTTTTCAAAGAAACTTCAGAAATTCCGATTCGTCTTATTTATCCATTTTATGAAAATTCTTATAGAAAAAGAATATTTCCTTTATTGAAAAATTTTGATAATGATATTGGTAAAATTAGCAAAAATAAACTACTTAAAGAATTTACAAAGTATCTTCTTTATATTTCTATACCAGCCAGTGATTCATCACCAAGAAGTGTTTACGAATGCGTTCTTAGCGGAGGTATTGTTGCTATTACAAGAGAAGAATACTATGAAGATTTGCCCAAAATAATTAAAGATAGAATTATAGTCATTGACTTAAAAGATAAAGATTGGCTTTTAAAGTCAATAGAGAAAGCAAAATCACTAAATTCAAAAAAATTTAACATTACAAACATTAATCTAAATAGATTTGATCAACAGTATTCTTTTAGTATTGTTTATGAAAAACTAAAATTACACTTAAAAAGCAGAAATTTATCTAGCAATAATAAATCTTTTTTATGAAACAATTAATACAGTCACTAGCAAATGGGGAAATAAAAATAATTGAAGTTCCCTCTCCTAATCTATCTAGTAATGAAATTTTAATTGAGTCATCTATTAGTTTAATTTCATCAGGAACAGAAAGAATGTTGCAAGAATTTGGTAAGTCATCAATATTTAATAAGGCATTACAACAGCCAGAGAGAGTGAAAGATGTCTTAAATAAGGCTAAAACAGATGGGATTTATGAGACTTTTGATGCAGTTCAAAATAAAATCAATAACCCTATTAAACTTGGTTACTCAAATGTTGGCACCATTATTGATAAAGGTGATTTAGTTAAAGATTTCGCAATTGGCGATATGGTAATTTGTAATGGAAGTCATGCAGAATTAAACTCAGTATCAAGTAATCTTTGTGCAAAAATACCCAAAAATGTTAATGAAGAAGAAGCTGTATTTACAGTTTTAGGTTCGATTGCATTGCAAGGAATAAGATTAGCTAAACCAACTTTAGGAGAAAGTTTCTTAGTAAGTGGATTAGGTTTAATAGGATTATTAACTTGTCAGTTATTAAAAATAAATGGATGTAAAGTTTTTGGAGTTGATCCTGATTCATCTAAGTGCAACCTCGCAGAAAAATTAGGAATAAAATCCTGTACTCAAATTGATAATGTAATAAGCTGGTGCAATAAAAATAATAATGGTAATTTATGCGATGGAGTTATTATAAGTGCTTCTACAAAAAGTAATAATCCTATTGAAATAGCTTCCAAGATAACCAGAAAAAAAGGCAGAATTATTCTAATTGGAGATGTTGGTCTAAATTTGAATAGAGATCTTTTTTATAAAAAAGAATTATCCTTTCAAGTTAGTTGCTCTTATGGAGCTGGAAGATATGAATACAATTATGAGAGACTTTCTCAAGATTATCCTTTAGGATATGTAAGGTGGACTGCAAAGAGAAACTTTGAAACTATATTAGAGTTGATCAAAAATAATAAATTAAATCTAAAAGAACTAACAACAAAACAGTTCGATTTTAATGATGCAGAAAATGCGTATAAAT
>CACNSV010000080.1 GCA_902623195.1 uncultured Prochlorococcus sp.
GAAGAATATTGCAGAAAAATTTTCTGGCAAATTTTTAATTCTTGATCAAACTAGAAATATAGTAAGAATTATATTTAGAAACTTTACTGTTGATATTGCAAATCAAACGCATGAATTATTGATTGAAGATTTAAAAAGTAGAGATTTTACAATTAATTCTATAGGCTTTTCATTTGATAATGGAAACTTAATAGATCCAGGTAATGGAATATATGATTTAAATAATTCTTTATTGAGGAGTTATCGTAGTGAAAATCTTCTTGATGATCCCTTAAGAATATTAAGATGTTTTCGTTTTGTGTCAGAGTTAAATTTTCATATTGAACCTCATATACTTGAAGTTATTGAATTAAATAAATTTCAATTAAAAACAGTCTCTGTAGAGAGAATACAGTACGAATTAAAAAAAATTGTAAAAGGGAAACAAGCCTTAAAGGCTGTTAAATTTCTTAATCAAATAAAGATATTTGATTGGATACAATCATATGAAAAAAATAATTTTAATGACTTATCTTTTGTAAATTTTGATAATTTTTTGCAAGATGAAATTGATAAATTTTTTCCAATAACTTATTTAAAAGAGTTATTAAAAGAGCCTGTTATTTCCAAGTTTAAATTTAGTAGATCTGAAACATTGTCAATTAATTCTTTAAGAAAATGGAGCGAAAAACTTAAAGAAAAGTCAATATTGAATTTTACAGAAATTGAGAGATTCGATTTGCATAAAGACTTAGAAATGATATTACCAGCATTTATACTATATTTGCCAAAAAGATTTCATAAAGAATGGTTAAAACGGTGGCGTAATAAAAAAGATAAATTATTTCATCCAAAAAATTATTTTAACGGTAACCAATTAAAAGATATTGTTGGGATTGATGATGGTCCCTTGTTAGGACAATTACTTAATTACCTTTCTAGAGAATATGCTTATGAAAGACTCAATAATTTTGATGAAGCAATTTATAAAGCTAAGGGATGGTTTCAACAAAATGCGCCAAAATGTGATTAAATACACATAGTCATCTTTGGTTTATTTATTTAGATCCAAATTATTTTTAAATTTATGGGAATTCGTATTTACATTGGAAATTTACCAAAAGGTTTTAATCCAAAAGAATTTGACAGTGTACTTAAGTCACTTGAAGAAGAAATAAGATTTAAACCTGTATTAGATAAAGAAACTAAAGAATGTAGAGGATTTGGTTTCGCAACTGCTAATAATGAGAAAAGTGCAAATTCTTTAATTGAAAAGTTAAATGGATTTGAATTTCAAGGTTCCAAATTAAGAGTTGAAAAATCAGAAAAGAAAGATTCTTCATCTAATAAAAGAAACTCAGTTAATAACAAAAATAACAAGAGGAAAAATATTAAGAAAATTGTTCATAGCGATGCACCAAATCTTCAGTCCCCTGATCCAAGATGGGCAGGTGAATTATCAAAATTAAAAGAATTACTTGCTAATCAAAAAACACCAGCTTAATTATTTAAATCTAGAAATTAAGAAGGATATTGGTATCTCAAAGGCTTTTATTGTTTTATTAACATAAGCCCTATGATTAAATACGTCATAATCTAGATTTTCTATCGAATTTAAAATTTTTCTATATAGTCTTAAAGACGTCCATACGGGCCATCGAGCATCTGCTGAAAGCCACTTTATTCCCTCTTCTGAAGTTTTAAACCATTCTCTGGCTCTCTGTAATTGAAAGGCCATCAAATTTTTCCAGTTGTCATTTATTTTACCCAACAATAATTCATCTTCTGAGTATCCAAATTGTTTGATTTCATCTTGAGGAAGATATATTCTTCCTCTTTGCCTATCTTCTCCAACATCTCTCAAAATATTTGTTAGTTGATTAGCAATACCTAATGCAATCGCAGCTGCAGAGATGTCAGGAACTTCTATCCATGAAGCAGTTTCATAGAAAGCATCTATGCCCATTACGTTTTGCGTCATCAGACCTACAGTGCCCGCAACCCTATAGCAATAAAGTTTTAATTCATCAAAATTTTTATATCTAAATTTTGTTAGATCCATTCTTTGTCCCGCAATCATGTCTAAATATGGATCAATAGTTTGAGGATATTTTTCTAATGTAT
>CACNSV010000081.1 GCA_902623195.1 uncultured Prochlorococcus sp.
TAAAATCCATCACTCTAAAGTTTAAATGAATGACTACTAAAGAGTTGCCAGATGTTCTTGTTTTAGGGGCTGGACCAGCAGGTATGGCGATTGCATCAGCTTTAGGAAAAGAGAGTTTAAAAGTAGATGTGCTTTCTCCAAAGGGGCCATATGAACCATGGCCAAATACGTATGGTATTTGGGGAAATGAAGTAGATCAACTTGGTTTAGAAAATTTACTTGAACATAGATGGAAAAATACAGTAAGTTTTTTTGGGAATGGATCATTAAAAGAACATGATTTTGAAAACAAACCAACACAACATCTATTAGATTATGGGTTATTCGATAAAAAGAAACTTCATTCTTATTGGTTAAATGAATGCAATAATTCATTAATAAACTGGCATCAAGGATTTGCAAATAAAATTAATTTTGAACAACATAAAAGTACAGTTACAACTGAAGATGGGAAAGTTTATTCTGCAAGACTTGTTATAGATGCAACAGGTTATGATCCTATTTTTTTGAAATTAAAATCAAAGGAACCTCTTGCTGTTCAAACTTGTTATGGAGTAGTAGGTAATTTTAGTAAACCACCACTTGAAAAAGATCAATTTGTCTTGATGGATTATAGAAGTGATCACTTAAGTGAGACTCAGAAAAAAGAACCACCTACTTTTTTATATGCTATGGACATGGGAGACGGAAAATATTTTCTCGAAGAGACACAGCTTGGTCTTGTTAATCCACTTACTATGGATGACTTAAAAGGTCGTTTAGAAAAGAGGCTTGCACATAGAGATATCGAAATCACAAGCAAACAACATGAAGAATTAGGATTGTTTTTACCTATGAATATGCCAATACCAGATTTTAAACAACCTATTCTTGGTTATGGAGGGGCTGCTTCAATGGTTCATCCTGCCTCAGGATATTTAATTGGGAATGTCTTAAGAAGAGCACCTTTAGTTGCCAAAGCAATATCTGATGCAATGCAAGATAAAAATCTACCCACCATGTTAATCGCAAAAAGAGGATGGGAAAGTTTGTGGCCTAGAGAATTAATAAGGAAAAAATCTTTATATCAATTCGGTTTAGAAAAATTAATGAGATTTGACGAGAAATTACTTAGAGAATTTTTCGAAAGTTTTTTTCAATTACCTAAGAATCAATGGTATGGATTTCTTACTGATACTTTATCTTTAAAAGAAATTGTAAATGCAATGTGGATAATGTTTATTAAAGCTCCTTGGAGCGTGAAAAAAGGATTAATGATTATGAGGGGCAGAGAATTAAAAATGTTGTTTAAAATTATTTTCCCAAATTTATAGATTGAATGAGGACAATATTAATAAGCGGTGCGAGTAGTGGGATAGGTTTAAAAATAGCTCACAAACAGCTTAAAGAGGGAAATAGGGTTAGCGTTGGCATTAGAGATTTGAAATCACTACAGGGTAGTATTCTTGATCCGCATAATTGGCCTAGTAAGCAATTAATTTTGAATAAATATGATGCTTTAGATCAAAATTCTTCTAAAAATTGGATATCAAATACTGTAAAGTCATTTGGCGGCTTTGACACGTTAATTAATTCTGCTGGGATTTTATCTAAAGTCCCATTTTTATACAAAGATGATGATTTAGAAGAAATTGAAAAAACAATGAAAATAAACTTTTTAGCAGTATGGGAACTAACAAGATTATGTTGGGAAAATCTCTCTTCATCAAAAAATGGAAGGATTATTTCAATAGTCTCAATGAGTGGTAAAAGATCTAAAGGAGACTTAGCTGCTTATTCTTGTTCTAAATTTGCGCTTATGAGTATATGTCAGACAATGAGAAATATAGGCTGGGAGAAAGGAATAAGGGTTACAACAATTTGCCCAAGTTGGGTAAATACAAAAATGGCAGAGGGTATAAAATCGATAGATAAATTAGATATGAGTCAACCTGAAGATATTTCAGAAATCTGTTCTACACTTTTAAAACTTCCTAAACAATCTGTCCCTTTCGAGATAAAAATAAATTGCAATTTAGAAATTTAATTAGCATTAATAATAGTGTAAGAGATTGAAAGCATGGCAAAAGCTATAAATAATGCTTTAATCCTATT
>CACNSV010000082.1 GCA_902623195.1 uncultured Prochlorococcus sp.
CAATAGGTAGTAGAACTAAAAAGAAAACAAGTCCAAGTATAATACGACTATTAATCCATCCAAGAGCAAGACCTAATGCCATCCATCCTTTGTAGGGATAAAAAAGTAATCCTGGTTTCAGAAGTCCTATAATAATAGCGGGGGAAGCAATCCATAATGTCCATATCCGAAAAGTATGTCCTACAAGAGCAGGTATGATCCACCCTATGATGATTGGGAATCCAAATCCAATTAGTAATCCAAATTCACGTAATTGTCTCTTATCTATAGAAATTTTCATAATTAATCTAATTCAAATTCCTGTTTCCATTTTTCGTCGTTCTCTTTTTCAGGTTGATCACTTTTAAATAGGATTTGATTTTGAAGAACTAGTACATCCATTTCTGTCCTCATGAAACAACGATAAGCATCTTGAGGCGTACAAACAATGGGTTCGCCTCTTACATTAAATGATGTATTGACAATGGTTGGGCATCCAGTTCTTTCCTTAAAAGCATTTATCAAATTGTAGTAACGTGGATTAGTTCTCTTACTAACTGTTTGAACTCTTGCTGAATAGTCAATATGAGTAATTGCAGGAAGTGACGATCTTGCAATATTTAATTTTTCAATTCCAAAAAGTTTTTGCTGGTTTTCTGTCATCTCTTTACAAAGTTCTTTCTTTACTTGAGCGACTAGCAACATATAGGGACTTTTATAATTTATTTCAAATTGATCAGCAACATCTTCTTCTAATACTGAGGGAGCAAAAGGACGAAAACTCTCTCTATATTTAATTTTTAGATTCATAACACTCTGCATCTCTTGACTACGCGGATCTCCAATTATTGATCGCGCTCCTAATGCTCTAGGACCAAATTCCATAGGACCATTGAACCAACCTATAACCTTTCCTTCATCAAGAATTTGAGCAATTTTTTCAAAAAGTTTTTGATCCTCTAGTTCTTCAAAGGGAGCATTTATTTTGTTTAAATAACTAATAATTTCATTATTTGAAAACTGACAACCAAGATAAGTTCCTTTCATTGAATCATTATCATTTACCTTGCGAGGTTTATTAAAGTGTTCATACCAAGCAATTAATGCCCCACCTAACGAAGAACCAGCATCACCGCTAGCAGGTTGAATCCAAATATCATCAAAGATATTTTCTGCTAATAACTTGCCATTTGCAACGCAATTCAGGGCGACACCACCTGCTAGGCAAAGATTTTTTAAACCTGTTTCTTGTTTTAAAGATCTTGCCATCTTAAGAACCACTTCCTCAGTGACAACTTGAATGGATGCTGCTAAATCCATATGGAATTGGGTGAGTTCTTTCTCACTTTGTCTTGGAGGTGCACCAAAAAGTTTATGAAACTTTCTACTTGTCATTCGAAATCCACGATGATAATTGAAGAAACTCATATCTAATTTGAAAGTGCCATCATTTTTAATGTCAATTAGATTATTTTTTATTTCACTAACAAATTTAGGTTCTCCATATGGTGCCAAACCCATTAATTTATATTCGCCAGAATTAACTTTAAATCCGCAGTAATAAGTGAATGCAGAATATAGAAGACCAAGAGAATGTGGGAAACTTATTTCCCAAAGAGGTTTGATCTGATTACCTTTGCCAATCCAAGTAGAAGTTGTTGCCCACTCTCCTACTCCATCCATACAAAGCACTGCTGCCTCTTCAAAAGGACTTGGGTAAAATGCAGCAGCAGCATGTGATTGATGATGTTCTGTAAATAAAAACTCTGGCAAATTAAGTGTAGAATCAGGAGCAATTTCTTGATGTAATAATTTAAATTGCTTCTTAAGTTCTGCTTTTAAAAATAATTTTTCTTTTAACCAGACTTGCATTGCTGCAATAAATGATCGTAATCCTCTTGGAGCAACGGCAAGATAGGTTTCTAACAATCTCTCAAAAGTGAGCAGTGGTTTCTCATAGTAAACAATTACACTAATATCACTTAAATTAATATTTTGAGAATCAAGGCAGAATCGGATTGCATTTTTTGGGAATCTAGAGTCATGCTTTTTTCTAGAAAATCTTTCTTCTTGAACCGCTGCCACTATTTCCCCA